>JAKBBS010000194.1 GCA_021808425.1 Actinomycetes bacterium | reverse complement strand
TCGAGGCGTCGCTCATCTCGGCCCTTGCCGCGATCAAAGGTGCGGCAGCTTCGGTCAACGCCAAGCTCGGAATCATCGACGGTGCCGTCGCCCGGGCCATCACCGAGGCCGCCGCCGAGGTCGCAAATGGTGGTCACGCCGGTGAATTCCCGATAGACGTGTACCAGACCGGGTCCGGCACTTCTACGAACATGAACATGAACGAGGTCCTGGCGACGCTTGCCTCCTCCAAGCTCGGCTCGACTGTGCACCCCAATGACCACGTGAACGCCTCGCAGTCCTCCAACGACGTGTTCCCTTCGGCGATGCATGTGGCTGCTGCGACGGAGATACGTTTTCGTCTCGTGCCCGCGCTGGGGCGGCTGAGCGAGGCGCTTCGGGCGAAGTCCGAGGAGTTTGCGTCGGTGGTCAAGTCCGGTCGGACACACCTGATGGACGCCACGCCGGTCACGCTCGGACAGGAGTTCGGAGGCTATGCGTCGGCGATCGCCTACGGGGTGGAAAGGCTGGAATCGTGCCTCCCCCGTGTAGCCGAGCTTCCACTCGGAGGGACAGCCGTAGGGACGGGGATCAACGCCCCTTTCGAGTTCGCGCCGGGGGTCATAGCGATACTCTCCGAACAGCGGGGCATCAACTTCGTCGAGGCCCGCAACCATTTCGAGTCTCAAGGCGCCCGGGACGCCCTCGTGGAGGCATCCGGGGTGCTGCGAACCATCGCGGTCTCGCTATACAAGTGCGCGACCGACCTGCGCTGGATGGGCAGCGGACCCCGTACAGGGCTCGCCGAGATCCGCATCCCCGACCTCCAGCCGGGTTCGTCGATCATGCCGGGCAAGGTCAACCCCGTGATACCCGAAGCCGTGTCGCAGGTGGTTGCGCAGGTGATAGGAAACGATGCGGCTGTTGCCTTTGGCGGGGCGGCAGGGAACCTCGAGCTCAACGTGATGCTCCCGGTGATCGCCCGTAACCTCCTCGAATCGATACGCCTGCTGAGCGCCGTCAGCGTCGCTTTCGCAGACAAGTGCATTTCCGGGATCGAAGCCGACGAGGATCGGTGCCGCACCTACGCGCTCTCCTCCCCGTCCATCGGCACGGCCCTCAACCCCTACATCGGCTACGAGGAAGCTGCGAAGGTGATCAAGGCATCGGCCGCCGAGGGCAAGGACATTCGCTCGATCGTGTTGGAGCGTGGGCTTATGAGCGAAGAGGATGTCGACAAGGCGCTCGACGTCGTCGCTATGACGCGAGGGGGGATCGTCAAGTAGCGGTTGGGGCGCTATCGTGGCGGCAGGCCCTGGCTGGCGTCGCTATTCAACCGGGGCGGGCGCCCGGCGGTGGCGCTAAGCCTGGGATCCCCGTCGGTCCATGTGGCTTCGCAGGGCGCCAAGAATCTCCAGGGCCACGCGTTCCGAGTGCAATTACACGCACAGTCTTTTTGGGAGGGTGCTTCCGGGTGTTGTCCGCCTGCGCGATGGGCGCTTCCGGGTGTTGTCCGCCTGCGCGAGTTGTGGATCGGCCGCAGCGACACGCCCTCGGTCGGCCCGCCAGCCGCCGTGGTTGGGTCGAGGCCGCAAAGCGCGGCTACCGTCGGAAGTTGATGGGTACCGCCTTCGAGATACTTGTGTTGCTCCACGTGCTCTGCGCCATCGGTGGTTTCGGGGCTGTCGCGTACAGCGGGCTTTACACCTCACTGGCGTCCCGCCAACCGAATGGCGGTACGAGTGCCGTCCTCGAAGTGAACCGACTTATATCGGGACTCGCTGAGATGCTGATTTACGCTGCGTTGCTCTTCGGGATCGGAGCTGTGGCTGCAAGCCACTCGACTGTCAAGTTCTCTTCGCCGTGGGTGTCGGCGGCATTCGGCGTGTACCTCGTCGATATCGCCCTATTGCATGCGTGGATCCGACCGTCGCAACGTTCCCATGCAGCCGTGGTGCGGCGATTGGAAGCGCCAGCCGGGAGCCACCCCGCGATGTGCGGCGAGTGTGGGGAATGCGGCAAGTGTGACAGTCCGTTGGCGGGCGTGGACGCTTCGAAGCCAGGCGAGGGAACGTCGACGTCGTCGGGCGCACAACCGCTCCAAAGTGGTGTCGCGGTAGCGGAAGGACAAACACAAGCACAAGCACAAGCACAAGCACAAGCACAAGCACCTGCGCCTACACCGCCGCCCCTGCAAGCAAGGGCGAAGGACGTTGAGGACCTTCGCCGCTATGAGCGGCGTATAAACGTTGGCTGGGCCTGCTTTAACGTGCTAGTAGTGGGTGCGGTCTACCTAATGGTGTTCAAGCCAGGTGGCCGATGAGGTCCTGGAAGCCGATGAGGTCCTGGAAGCCGATGGGGTTCTGGCACCCGATGAGGCTCTGGCACCCGATGAGGCTCTGGCACCCGACGGGGCTCTGGCGAACCGGGTCGCCAGCGGCGCCATGAATCCGGTCGAGCGCCTACGCTACATTGCGCAGGTGCAGGGCGCCGACCCGAGCTTCGTCGCCTGTGAGGCAGCGGAGGCGCTTGTGTCCTTGGCGGCGACTCAGCCGGAGGGACTGCTCATGGCTTGCCGTCGGCTCATCGAGCACAACCTCGCGGTCGGTCCTCTGTGGTGGCTTTCGGCGAGGATGCTGCGATCGGACGAGCCCGAGCGCGAAGGTATGGAGGCTGCCCGTGAACTAGCCGACGACGACACGGCACGGCATCTCGCTGACTCGCTCGACGACGTCAGTGTGGCTGTGGTCGTCGGCTGGCCGGAACTGACAGCAGGTGCATTGCGGCGCCGCGGCGACGTGGAAGTCCTTGTTGTAGACTGGGATTGCGAAGGCGCCCAGTTCGTGCGACGGCTGAGCGACTGGGGGTCCGAGGCGACCCTCGTTCCGGCATCGGGTGCAGCAACAGCGGCGATGGTGGCCGACGTGGTACTCCTAGAAGCTTTCGCTGCGGGCCCGGGAGGCGTGATCGCAACGCCGGGGTCGCTGGCGGCAGCAGCCATGGCTCGACACCAACAGATTCCCGTCTGGGTGGTCTGCGGTGTCGGCCGGGTGCTTCCCGAAGCGCTCTGGGACACCTTGATGTCGTGCCTGGACTCCTCCGGAGCGGAACCCTGGGACCGCTCCGTCGAGCTCGTGCCAGCATCGCTCATCAACGCTGTCGTCGGACCTGACGGGGGCACCTCGATACACATCCAAGCGCAGGGCGATGCGGTTGGCGTGGAGGCGGCCCTCGGGTATTCGACGTGCCCGCCGGCGCCGGAGCTGCTGCGAATCTCGGAAACTCTGCCGGGTTGAACGCGCACCGAGAGCTGGACGGCCCGATCCCCTCGGTGGCCTTCGGAAGGGAACCGGGTTGGCCTGGACTAAGCCAGATTGGAGCCAACATTGACTAACACAGAGGTCGACGAACTGATTGACGAGTACCTAGAGGTCGGGTTGGCGCTAGGTCGCCATGTAGACGGGTTCGTGGACGCCTACTACGGGCCACCCGAGCTGGCTAGAAGAGCGGGACTCGGGTCACCCGTCGATCCTGGTGCGCTCACCAGCCGGGCGCGCTCACTGCTCGGAGCGATCGCCGACTCCGAGTCTCTCGTGGAGGGACGCAGGCGATGGCTGACCGCCCAGGTGAAGGGGCTTCATACCAGCGCACGGAAGTTGGCGGGGGAGTCTGTAGGTTACCTGGACGAGATCGAATTGTGCTACGGGGTCCGCCCCGAATGGGTTGCAGAGGACGCTTTCGCTGCAGCCCACGAGCGGATCGACGGGGTGCTTGGCCGGCGCGGACTCAGCACGAACGCCTCCCTTTCAGACACCTACAGCGCTTGGCGGGAAAGTCACGTGATCCCTCCGGGCCTCGTGATGACAGCGCTGGAGTCCCTCGCAGAGGACTTCAGGTCGAAAACGAAGGCCCTTTTCGGCTTGCCCGACGGCGAGCACGTCGACTTCGAGACTGTCACCGACAAACCGTGGTCCGGCTTCAACTACTACCTCGGTGACTTGCACAGCCGGGTCGTGCTGAACGTGGACCTGCCAGTACTTTCCTTGTCGCTCGGTCACCTCGTCGCCCACGAGTCCTACCCCGGGCATCACACCGAGCACAGTCGAAAAGAGGTCGGCCTGGTCCGCCGCAGACAGCAGGCGGAAGAGAGCATCTTCTTGGTGGGAACACCCCAATGTCTCATCGCCGAGGGTTTGGCCGACCTTGCCCTGGAGGTCGTCACCGCCGGTCGACCGGCGGCTGTCCTGGAGGAGCATTTCCGTCCGCTCGGGCTCCGCTACGAGGCGGAAGAGGTCGCCGAACTTGCGGCGGCCGGGGAAGTGCTCGGCTCCGTGCGAGGTAACGCAGCTCTCGGAATCCACGACCTCGGCTGGTCGGCCGACCAAGCCGTCGACTACGTCTGGCGGTGGGGTTTGACCTCCCGTGCCCGTGCGGGCAAGGCGGTCGAGTTCCTCACCGACCCGACGTGGCGGGCGTACCCGTTCTGCTACATCGACGGCGTGCGGCTCTGTCGCGCATTCGTCTCGGGGGATCCACGCCGTTTCGAGCGGCTCCTCGACGAGCAGCTCGTGCCAGAGCAACTGGTCGCGCCCTGACACGGCCATCTAGCATCCCGGGCATGTCCGAACGATCCCGATACCTGCCGCGCCGCTCCTGCCATGCTGTCCCCGGGTCTAACGAGAAGTTCCTTGCGAAGGCGCCTTCGTTGGGGGCGGACATGTATTTTCTCGACTTGGAGGACGCCGTCGCTCCCAAGGAGAAGGAAGCATCGAGGAGTCGCGTAGCAGCAGCCGTCCGCGATCAGGACTGGGGCGAATCGGTGCTGTGCGTGCGTGTCAATGCCTGGGACACGCGTTGGACTTACGGCGATGTCATCGAGGTCGTGGGGGCGGCGGGCACCCGGCTGGACGAGGTCATGCTGCCGAAAGTGCAAAACGCCTCGCAGGTGGCGGCGATGGACCTGCTCCTCACCCAGGTCGAGCTCAACTTCGGTCTGCCGGCAGGCCATATCGGCATCGAGGCGCAGATCGAGACGGCTCGAGGCCTCATAAACGTCGATCAGATCTGCGCAGCATCTCCGAGGCTGGAGACGGTCATCCTCGGGCCGGTCGACATGTCAGCGTCGATGGGCATGCCGTCGATGTCGGGTGGTTTGGACATCCCGGAGTACCCGGGCGACTACTTCCACTACGTGTTCGCCCGGATCTTGATGGCCGGGCGGGCGAACGACCTCCAGGTTATTGACGGGCCGTATGTCAAAGTTCGGGACCCAGACGGCTTTCGAAGCTACTCCCGGCGCACCCAGATCCTCGGATTCGACGGAAAATGGAGCCTGCACCCCGACCAGGTTGTGATAGCAAACGAGGTGTTCTCTCCCACGCAGGAGCAGTTCGACAAAGCGTGCGAGGTGCTCGACAGATACCGTCAGGCGACCGAGGGGGACGGCACGGGCGCGGTGATGTTCGGCGATGAGATGATCGACGAGGCGTCGCGAAAAGTGGCGGTGACGCTGGTCGCCAAGGGCAAGCGCGCCGGGCTGGTCCGATCTGCGGGCAACTAGCGACCCTCTTCCGGCCTCCGCGAAGCCGACACCGCCCAGCTGGGCCGTCTAGCCCCCCACCAGCTGCCGACGCGCGACAACCGTCACGAGCGGCGGGAGGATCACCGGGTCGTCACCTGGGTCGACTTCGGTCATAGCCTCGAGGTACAAGGCCACCGGTCCGGGTCCAGCCCACGCCGGCGCCTCCGCCCAAGCGTCGACCAGTTCGAGTCCTGCCCGGCGCACGAGCGCCGGAAGTACAGCTCCGACATCGGGGTCTAACGCGTCTGGCATGGAAAAAGGAGCGCCCGCGATGCGTCCCGCCGATGTCACAGGTTCCTGCGCCACTACCCATCCGCCGGGACGCACTGCGTCGCGCATCTTCGCAAGGACTACGAGCGGGTCATGGACATGGAGCAACAAGAAGCGACACAGCGCAAGATCGAGCTTCTCGGGCAGGTTCAGCTCTTCTCCGGACTGCGTCAGCGCTACGACCTGCGCCTGGCTCGCCCTAGCAGCGGCCGAAGCGACTTGGTCGCGCCGGGCAGGATCGGAGTCGACGGCGTAAACCCGTCCTTGCTTGCCGACTAGTCGAGCGAGGGCTACGGTGACATCCCCGCCACCCGCCCCGACGTCAGCCGCACGCCATCCTTGCTTTAGGCCGAGACGGTCGAGCGCGGTGGCGAGCGGTCGGCGGTAGACGTCGTTGCGTAGCTCGAGTTCGATCACGGATGGCACGTTACGCGCTCGCGGGCCTAGCCTGATCC
>JAKBBS010000193.1 GCA_021808425.1 Actinomycetes bacterium | reverse complement strand
GCCACCATCTTGCACGGACCGCACCACTCGGCCCAGAAATCCACCAGGACGGGAGCGTCGGAAGACTTGACCTCCTCGTCGAAGGTCTGATCTGTCAGCTTCAGAGCTAGCTCAGCCACCTGTATCGCCTTCTTTCGTCAAACCGAGGACCTCTCGGGGTGAACATAGATCACAACATCAGAAACGACGACGCCATTCCGAAGGAAAGCGACGAGACCCGGCGGCCTCAGAGGGTCTCGAGCCAGCGCTCTGCATCGATAGCCGCCATGCAGCCGCTCCCGGCGGCCGTGATCGCTTGACGGTACTTGGAATCCTGGACGTCGCCGGCAGCAAAGACGCCCGGAACCTTCGTCGCCGTCGATCCCGGCACAGTGAGAAGATACCCACTGTCGTCCATATCGAGATGACCCTTGAAAACTGCCGTGTTCGGCACGTGGCCGATTGCGACGAACACGCCACTGACCTCGAGCAGCTGCTCCTCCCCGCTGACGAGGTTTCGCAGGACGAGTCCCTCCACCTTCGACTCGCCAGCTATGTCGGTCACGACGCTGTCCCACACGAATCGGATTTTCGGGTTCTTGTAGGCCCGATCCTGCATTATTTTACTTGCGCGCAACTCCTTGCGGCGGTGTACTACGGTCACCGTTTCGGCGAACTTGGTAAGAAATATCGCTTCCTCGAGAGCCGAGTCCCCACCCCCGATCACTGCGATGTGGTGGCCCCGAAAGAAGAACCCGTCACAGGTGGCGCACGTGGATAACCCACGGCTGATCAGGCGATCCTCTGCCGGCAGTCCGAGCATGAGGCTGCGCGCGCCGGTCGCTACGATGACAGACCGGGCTAGGTGCTCTACTTCATCGCCCGAGTTGGGGTCTTGTGCCCAGACCCGAAGGGGTTGTGCGGAGAAGTCCACACGCTCAACCTTCGTGGTGAGGAACTCTGCACCGAAACGGGCCGCTTGAGCCCGCATGTTCGCCATCAGATCCGGACCAGCCAGGCCATCTACGAAACCGGGAAAGTTCTCGATGTCGGTCGTCAACATCAGCTGCCCACCGGGTTGGTCACTGGTCGAGGAGGGCTGGCCCTCGAGGACAAGCGGAGCGAGATTGGCCCGCGCTGCATAGATTGCAGCCGTAAGCCCTGACGGGCCTGAGCCGATGACTAGAACTTCTCTCACTGGCGAAGCATTGGTCTGGGTCAACTTCGAGCTCCTAAAGGGCTATCCGGGTGAGCCACCCGAGGGGCGTCTCTTCGACCATGCCAACGCGCCTGCACCGAGAAATATTGCCGAAACCGCCGCATCCACGGTCCACACACGGCGCGCCAGAGGATGGTACGGGAGGTATACGTCCGCTAGGCGGACGCCGAGCACGACCAGAAGGAGAAGGCTGACGACGCCCAGCGTGCCGACGATGACGCCGAACACCAAGCCGCGAGCGACGAGGGTGACAGGAACCGTCGTCTTGCTCTTGACTGTCGCCACCACTGACTCGATCCGGCCGGCAACCTGGTCGGGCCAATCCGATGCGTGTTGCACCGAACGCGGAGAGTCTGGCGGGGTCATGACCACTAAGCCTAACCACGGAGGGCGAGCTCCTCTAATACACCTTGAGCCTGGCCACCTCCGTACGGTCGGACGGACCGAGGTTGGTGATCAAGAACAACACGTAGCGGCCGGAATGACCGCCCAAGGAGAACGTGTGGCTACCGCTGACGCCGGTCGCGGTGCTCAAGGGCTGACCCCATGCTGACGCTGGTTGGCCACTCGGGATGGCCTTGTCGGAGGCGTAAACCGCCCCCGACCAGCCGACGCTCGACGAGGTGACTTGGAGGTATCCGAGCTTGTGGGACGAGCCCAGATCGGCGGAAAGACCTATTCCGCTGTAGAGGCCCCCGAATGTAGGGCTGGCGTAGACATCAGTCGACCAGGGTGTCGCCGAGCTGCCTGCGATGGTGTTGGCGGCGTCTTGGGGGTTGTCGGCCGGATGGCCAGGCACGACCATGTACACCGACACGGAACGTATCCCGAGCACTTTAACTGTCGACGTGGGCGAGACCGAGCCCGTCGACTGGGATGTCGACGTGGGCGGCGAAGCTGACAGGGGGCTGCGACCAGCCGACAGAAGGCGAGCTGCTACGAAAGCTCCGACCGCCAAAAGCGCAAGCACCAACAACCCTATTCGCCGCTCCAGCCGCCTCGACTTCGAGTGAACCAACCCCGGCGCGATCGGGATCTCTTGGGTCGCCGGAGAGGCGACACGCGGGGAAGCGAATAAGGTCGAGTCGTCTGAAGTCGAGTCGAAGCCGCCGCCTAGTCCGTCGCTCGCCGGAAGGACTCTCGTTCGATCCGCCTCGTCGTGGTCAATAGGCGCGAGCGGACTCAGAGCCAACGTTGAATGGCCTACCCGAGCGATGCCAGGCTTTTCCGGTAAGACGGGAGGCGGGGGAGGGGGGCCGACTCGTCCTGTCGCTGCGACGTTCGGTGCTGTTGGCGGGCTCGGCACCGGCGTTCTGGCCACAATGGGGGCGATGGATGGGGCGACCTTCGAGGCGGTGGACCTGGCGGGGGAGAAAGGGGCAGGGGAGAAAGGGGCAGGAGGAGCGCCCGCTGACCGGGCAGCGGTTCCGGGAGCCGCCTGCCGGCCGCTAGATCCGAAACCAGGGCCGAAACCACCCGGCTTACGACCTCTCGGAAGTTCGATAGCGATGTCCGCGAGACGATGTTCAACGACGTCCGCTGACGCAACCCGCCGTTCAGGCCGTTTTGCCAACAAGTCAACCACGAGCCGGTCGAGGGGACCCGGTATCGAACGAACAGTCGACGACGGCTTCGGGATCTTTTCCTTCAGGTGGGCCATCGCCGTCGCCATGTCGTTCGGACCGGAGAACGGGGGCGCCCCGACCAGCATCTCGTAGAGCACGACACCGAGTGAATACAGGTCGGTGCGTCCGTCGGGCTGCCCTCCTCGGATCTGCTCAGGACTGACGTACTTCGGCGTTCCGAGGACTATGCCAGTTCGTGTGAGGTCAACCCCCGACGCGTAACCCGCCTTAGCGATGCCGAAGTCCGTGACCTTGACCTCGATCCCGTCATGGTCGTTGACGACGAGAAGGATGTTCGCGGGCTTGATGTCGCGATGCACCAGCCCCGCGCCATGCGCGTAGCCGAGTGCTGCGGCGACTTGGCGAGCGACCGTCACCGACTCAGGAACTGTCAGCCGACCACGCTCGTCAAGTACCTCGCGAAGATTCTTACCTGCGACATACTCCATAACGATGTACGCGCAGCCCTGCTCGCTTCCCGTATCGAACGTAGCGACAATGCCGGGGTGCATGAGTCGCGCTGCGGCCACCGCCTCCCGACGGAACCTCTCGAGAAGGACATCGTCTCGCGCTAGGTGTCGAAGCAGGATCTTGACTGCTATACGGCGCCCGAGTATCTCGTCTTCCGCCTCCCAAACCTCGGCCATGCCACCACGGGCTATCGGCGCCACCAGCCGGTACCTGCGAGACAACACGTCTCCAGGCGTCGAGGTAAGGAGTTCATCCATTCTGGCCACTCGCAGTCGATAGTAGCCCTCTGAGGCATCCTGGAAGCGTCAGCGCTGCCGTACCGGACCCTCCGCTCCGTGCGGATCAGCCACGTCCGTCGCAAACTAGTTCTGCACAGGCAACCACGCTACGCCGATCGCGCCCTTACCGGCGTGGCTCCCGACGACCGGCCCTACATCACCGTAGAGGATCTCGCCTTTTGCGACGCTGACCCCGTCGAGCATCGCAACAAACTCGTCACGGTCCGGGGCGTCCGCCGAGAAAACCGCCAAGCGGCCTATCTCTCCGGCAGAGCGAACCTTGTCGGCGAGGTAGCGCAGAGACCGGGCACGGGTCCTCTGCTTCGATTCCTCCTCGACAACCCCGTCACGGACCTCGATGACGGGTTTGATGGCAAGCATCGAGCCGAGAGCAGCTCGGGCTCCGCCGATGCGACCACCCTTTCTCAGATTCTCGAGCGTGTCGATCGCGCCGAACAGTTTGAGCACTTTGGACGAGTCGACTGCACATTTCTCCACCTCGTCGATGCTCGCACCCGTCGTTGCAAGGCGTGCGGCTTCAGTCGCCACCAAACCGATACCCAGGGTTGCAGTAAGTGAATCGACAACACGCACCGGTATCCGCTCGGAAACTTCGGATGCTGCCCGGCGAGCCGATTCGATAGTCGCTGACATGCGCGAGGACAAGTTGATACAGACGATCCCCGATGCGCCAGTGTCGGCAATCTCCTCGAAGGCAGCCTGAAACTGTCCTGGGGACGGCGCTGCGGTACTCGGCAGGTCCGGGGAATTAGCGCAGCGGTACCAGAAATCCTTGGTGGAAAGCTCCCTGCGATCCACGAACTCTTCAGTGCCGAAGCGGATCCGCAACGGGACCATCGTTATCCGCAGCTCGTCGAGTGTCTCGTCGAGAAGGTCACACGCGCTGTCAGTAACAATCCGGATCCCTGTCAAACTTCCTGTCGTCTCCTCGTGTGAACACTGATGTTGTAGTTTCCGCCTGTTGGACCTGTGACTCGACTCATTGGTGACATCGGCTCGTCCGCATCGGAGCTCGCATCATCAAATGGGGATGGTATGAGGCCCCGGCGACGCCTGCCCCGGCGAAGGTCCCTTCCCCACCACACGGCAAGGGAAACGGCGGCGAGGATTGCCAGGATGATGGCGACGCCTGACACCGCAGTGCTCCTTACCGTGTCACGATCACTCGCAAGCAGGAGGGAGCCATCGGGGGTGTAAAGGTTTACCTCGAGTGGGAACACACCCGACGAGCGCGCTTCTACAGGAACGTTCAGCGTCGTGTTCTGTTTCGATAGGGAAAAAACGCAGATTTCCTCGGTCGGCGTCGGCACGACGCAAGACCCGTCTGCCGGTCGAAAGGTCGGGAACAGCAGGCGCTGACTTGTCAGGCGAACCTGAACCCGAGCATGGATCGATCCGGACACCAGGATGGTTATTGGAATCTGGCCGTGGCTCGCTGTCAGCGTGATTGCTGTCGCAGGAGGCAAACCTAACGCGCCGGCGATCCTGTCTAGTTGACCGGTGATCGACCCGAGTATCGCCGTTCGAGAAGACGGAGAGATCGACAGGGACTCGCAGAGAAGCAGTTGCGTAGCGAGGGCATTCAGCTTCGTAGAAGGGCCCCCGAGCAGGGCCGTAACTCCTGTCAGCCTGTGGCGTGTGGCCAGGATGCTCGATGCGGAATCGCCGAGTGTGCGCTCTTGCACTCCGAGTGCCGGATTGGCGGGACCGAAGGTGCGCGTCAGCGGTGCCACAGGTACCTTCGCAAACAGGCCTCTCGGTGAAACGGCGTCCAGGAGCGGGTTTCCTGCGATTCCGGCGATCAACGTGGCGAGAAGCTGTGGCGACACCGCAGATCCCGCCTGGGGCAGAAGAGCTACACCTCGTTGCAGGCCGGGGGATTCGGTCTCGATCATTGCGAGCTCGGCGATGATCCGATTCGCCGCGACCGCCGGCGATCCGCCGGAGCGGAAATCGACCGCCAAGCCTGGGTCCGCCCCGATTGCATTGAGAGTCTGACCGCCTCCAGAGACTAGGGTCGGCCTCGCAAACGTCGTCTCGGTGTCGACGGCAGGAAGAGGGCTCAACGAGGAGTCCGGGACAATGATGTTCCTCGAACCCTGGGCTGCGAGCACGCCCAGGACCGACGCGCCGACAGGCCCCTGGAAGACCCACGTCGAGGTGGAAGGGGCTACTCCGAGAGTCGAACTGATCACCTGCTTCGCCGCTGCGCTCTGCGCGGCCAGCTCGCTGGTGAGCCCGGCGGTCTGGAGGCTGCCGATCGCCGACGGATCGAAAGTGGACGGCATCACGCGCAGGGTCCCCGCCTTGGCCGCAGACGCGAGATGTGACAGCGTGCTTGCGTCGACAGTTGAACCGGACGCTGCACCGGTCGCCAGGCCACTCAGCGTCCTCGGGTCCGCTAGGAGGCCGATCGGCATCGACGTCCCACCGTCCATGCCGATCGAAAGTTGGTTGAGTCGGCTCGCCTCTGACGGGTTAGGCGGAGCGTCGGGCGCTACAGTTCCGGTGGCACCGGCGAAAGGAACGACCAGGGCGACTGACAGCGGTAGGTAACCCGCTGATCCAGAACCCGGACCGCTTGCGTACTCCAAGAAGATGCTCTGCGGCGTCCCGACCGGCGTCCCCGCCGAATCGAAAAGCTCCACTTGCACCGGGAACACCCCTGTCTGGCCGAGATAGACCGTCGGCAGGGCCGGGCTCGGCGCAGTGGTGTTGACCGGCAACTCGACGTCGACACCCCCAGAGGGGTCGACGGCCAGCCCCGAGAGCGGCACGGCTTGGCGGTAGAAGAAGCCGCCCACTC
>JAKBBS010000192.1 GCA_021808425.1 Actinomycetes bacterium | reverse complement strand
CCACAAGAACGTGTTCGCCCGGATGGGATACGAGAAGCAGGCCGAAACGATCCAGGACCTCTACCTCGCCGGCAAGAAGGGCGAGGCGCTCGCAGCGATACCGACCCAGATGGTCGCAGACATCAGTCTGGTAGGCACTGCGGATCAGATCCGCGACGAGCTCGCGTTGTGGGAGGAGGCCGGTGTGACCATGATCGTGGTAGGTGCTCGTGACGTCGACGAGATGCGCAAGGTCGCCGAGGTCATTCTCGGCTGACGGCAGCGGTGTCGGTGGCGGATCTCGGCGGATCGAGAACAGCCGGGAACCAACCGCAGAGCAGAGCTACGAGCAATGCCAGCCCGAGGAGCACCGCCCCGGATGCGCTGACAAGCCTGAGGCCGCCTGAACCCGAGCCTGCAAGGGTTCCTTGGGCGATGGCGCCGAGCGGATAGAGGATTCCGAGTGCCATCATGTAAATGCCGAGCATGCGACCGCGCATTGCTGTAGGCGCGTGTAACTGGACGACGGTGTTCGCTCCGGCGAGCACACCGATGTAGCCCGCCCCAACTACCACCAAGGCTGCAGCGCCGGCCCAAAGTGACGGAGCCTCCGCATACGCGACCAGTCCTGCGACGACCACGACAAGGTCGCCGATCAGAACCTTCCGACGGCCGAACCGGGCGACGAGTGGGGTGATCGAGAGCGCGCCTGACACTGCTCCGACACCTTGAGCACTGACGAGCACGGAGGTCCCGCCCGCGCCGGCGTGGAATACGTCTATCGCCATGGCCGGAACCAGGGCGATGAAAGGCGAGGCGGTCACGGCCACGACGGAGATCAACGCGACAGCGAATCGCGCACCGGGGTTGCGAAGCGTGGCGGCAGCACCGTCGGCGAGTCGCCGGCGCAGCGTCTGGGACCCTGGCGTAGGCGACGTCGCCGGTAGTCGGAGAGCGACGAGCGCCAAGAGTACAGCGGTGAAGGAGGCGGCGTTGATAGCGAACGCCCACGTGTAGCCGCCCGCCACGATGGCGAGGCCGGCCAGCGCGGGGCCGACCACGCGGCCGAGGTTGAACTGCGCCGACGACAAAGAGATGGCGGCCCCGAGCTCACCGGCGGGAACGAGGTCGGGCATCATCGCCTGGTAGGCGGGAAAGCCGATCGCACCCATGGCGCCACCACCGAGGACAAGCAGCGTCACGACGCCGGGTGACGGCCGGCCCAAGGCGGCGAGAAGGGCGAGACAGCAGGCGAACAAGGTCTCGCCGATCGTGGTAGCGAACAGCCATCGGCGCCGGTTGACCCTGTCCGCCATCACGCCGCCGAGCGGCGATAGAAGCCCGATCGGCAGGAAACCGGCGGCGGCGACAAGCCCGGTCCAGCCCGCCTGGCCTGTCCGGGCGGTGACTAGGACTCCGACCGCCACGGTTTGCATCCACGACCCGACGTTGGACACGAGGGCCGCCGACCACAAGAGCGCGAAGTTGCGGTGACGTAGCGGGCGAATTGAGCTGAGCATGGGCGGTGAGGTCTCGTTGCCTTTAGCGGCGGGCGCCGAACAGACCGACTGGGTGGTCGAGGAACTTACCTCCGACCGGTCGCCGTACCACCAATCCGAGCTGGCGGTCCAACTCCAATAGCAGCCTTCCCTGGTCGTCTGCGTTACCGATCAAACTGTACGAGGACGGCGGACCGGCTGATGAGGATCCGGTCATGGCGCAGCGCCTGGATTCTGTTCTGTCGACCAGCGGCTGTATCGCAGCGTCCAGGGATACTTCCACTCGGCGTACCGGCGTTCCGAGGGCGCGACCGGCGAGCGCCGCCAGGATTCCGAGCGACGCAGTCAACCCTGCGACCGGGTCCGGGTAGGAGACAGCCGGCTCGGAGAAGTAGCCGTCGGTCGCAACTGGGGGAGCGTGGGCGGCGGAGGAGGTGGTGACGTCGCCGAGCCCGGACTGGGCGTGAACTGCGGTGCCGTAGGCGACCCAATCGCGCTGAGGCCCGGGCCCGAACGCTGGAATTGACACAAGGATCGCCTCGTCCCCAACCATCTCGGGGATACCCAGGTTGGCGGACGCGCGGGGCGAGAAGGATTCCACGACGACATCGCAAGTGCCGGCCAGGTCGGCGAAGCGATGCCTCTGCGACGGTATCCGAAGGTCGATGTCGACGTGGCGTTTGGTCCAGTTGAGCGCGTTCCACATGCCCGAGTCGTGTCCAGGGTCCACCTGCTCGCCGCCGGGGTAGATGCCGCCTCCGTGCATCGCGCGGGTCCCGTCAGGGCGAAACGAGGGCTCGACTTTCGTTACTCGGCTCCCGAGTTGCTGCAAGACCCGGGTGGCAAGAGGTCCCGCCCACATGTTCGCCATGTCCAGCACGGCTATGTCCAGTTCTCCGCCTCGACCTTTCCAGCGGCGGCCCTCGACCCGATCGCCGGCGCCTCGCGGATCTTGCGACGCAACCATCTCGAATCGGATCGGGCACCAGCCCGGCGATCCCGGGGTGAGCGGACCCTGCCCCGATCGGTGGCTCGCTCGGCGGTAATCGCACACCGCCAGACGCCATTCCTGCGCGGCCGCTGCAATATCAGCCGCCTGCGCATCGGGTCCCAACGTAGCGAGAAGTCGATCGAAGTCGTCGGATGCACCCCTAGCGCCGAGGTCGGCATGGTAGAAGCCTCCCCCCGGGGCCCGACGCGGCGGGCGCGGGCGCAACGGGTTGGGTGCGCTGTAAGAGGCGGCGATCACGTCCGGCAGGCGAACCTCGACAGCCACCGCCAACTCGCTCACAGGTACTGTGGTTCCGGTCAGCCAGCCGGCGATCGCTCCGGCAGCGAGGGTTACGCCGGTTGCGTAGGCAAGGCAGCCCTCGGGAAGGCCGGCGTCGCTGAGACGGACAGGAGACGGCGTCAGGAGCGCCACGCAGCCGTCTCGTTTCGAGTCGGCTGCGAGCGCGATTCGCGCCACGATCACGCCGCGAGGGGAGTGACCGGGGTCTGAGGCGGCAGATACAGACGCACCCATCGAGGCGAGCAGCCAGGCGGCGATGTCGAAGGGTTGACCCTGGTCCGCCACCTCGACACTCCATCCCTCGAGGGGAGCGACGGCTGGTTCCAGGTTCACGTCCGAGTTGCTACGTTACTAAAACGCGCTTCAATTCAGGCGCAAACTTCGGCCGACGACCAGATGTTCGTGGAGGATGTGATGGCGATCAAGGAAGGCGCTCGTGCAGACCGTCGAACGCTGCGACTTCGGGAGCGTCCTCTCGACGTCGTTATCGTCGCGTTCTTCTGCGTCAACTTGTTCTTCATCACGTACTTCGTCGACATCGAGCAGCTCACCATCGCTGACCCGTATCACTTCCGTTATCCGATCTGGCCTCCCCGCTTCTTCGTCAATCTGGTGCACTCCTACGGGCAGCACTACGACCCGCTGTTGATGGCCCGGCCGCCGTTCTGGAAAATGCTGATCTGGATCGACGCCGTAATATTCGGGCCGTTCTACGCGGTCGCGATCTACGCGTTCGTGCGGGGCAGAGAGTGGATCAGGGTCCCTGCCGTGTTCTGGGGCGGGATGATGACCACCGACGTGCTAGTGATTCTCGCCGAGGAGAGGTTCGGCATTTACCGAACTCCTCATTTCGCCATGGTGCTGGCGTTGAACCTTCCGTGGCTGATTCTGCCTCTCGTCGTCACAAGCCACATGACCCGCCACGCCCATCCTTTCACCCGGACGGTCGCCGCGCCGGGAGAGCATTTCATCGTGGGGCAGCGAACTTGAGGTGGGGGCGGGCGACTTTCCATCGACCGCCGGTTCTCGAGATGCGCGACCGATTCGGGCCGACGGCGCTCGTAGTCGGCGGCTCAGAAGGCCTGGGCGCAGCTTGGGCGGAGTCACTGGCCAGTAGCGGCCTCGACCTGGTGCTCGTCGCTCGCCGGGCGGACGTCCTGGGCGCTTTTGCCGACCAGCTGAGGAGACGGCACGGGGTGAGCGTCGACGCAATCGCGGGCGACCTTCGCGAACCGGATTGGTTGGAGGACGATACTCCGAGCTCGCTGGCGTCGCGTAGCGACATCGGCTTCGTCGTAGTAAACGCGGCATCCAGCCCGGCGGGACCGTTTGTCTCCACGTCGCTTGACGCTCTGGAGGAGACTGTGCACGTCAACTGCTTAGGAGCACTTCGCGTCGCTCGCGCCTTGCTTCCGGGGATGGTGGAGCGCGGGAAGGGCGGCTTGGTGCTGATGAGCTCCTTGGCAGGCATGCAAGGAAGCCCGGGCCTCGTGGCGTACTCGGCAACGAAATCGTACCTGCGAGTACTTGCAGAGGGACTCTGGCACGAGGTCCGTCCCGCCGGCGTGGAGGTCATCGCCTGCGTCGCCGGTGCCGTTGCGACCCCCGGCTATGCCACGAGCACTTCTTCACGGGCGCCGGGCACAATGGCCCCCGAAGCTGTCGTAAAAGCGACGCTTGCTGCTATCGGCCGGACGCCTGTGGTGGTGCCAGGCAAGTTCAATTCTGTCGCTAGCGCTGTCATGTCCCGCGCTATGTCGAGGAGAGTCGCCATCGAGATCATGGCACGTGCTAACAAGGCGGCCGGCCTCTTGCAACAGGGATAACACCGCACGACTCGGCCTGGGCAGGCGACCAGCGCTAGGCGGTTGGCGCTACAGTTTGCACGTGGGCACCTGGGGTGCGGTCAAGGGCGCAGCCGGGCCGGCCAAGGCGGAGACCAGGCCGCATCGACGGAAGTTGGCGTGGCAGTCGGTGTTCGCAGCGGCGGTCGCCAAGGTGGCGTTCCAGCTGTGCACCGCGAACTTCTACGGCGCGCACCGTGATGAGTTCTACTATCTGGCAAGCGGCCGCCACTTCGCTTGGGGGTACGTCGACAACCCGCCGCTGGTGCCATGGCTCTACCGCTTCCAAGAGATCCTGTTCGGCCACAGCGTGCTCGCCCTGGCGGTGATCCCAGCGCTGTTAGGGGGCCTCTACGTGGTGATCGCAGCGTGGATGACGGCCGATGTCGGAGGCGGCAGCCATGCTCAGGGTCTCGCCGTCGCAGTCGCGTGGCTCGCTCCCCTGTATTTGACCACCAGCCACTTCTTGAGCACCGTCAGCCTCGACGTCTTCTGGTGGGCGCTCGCCTCGTGGTTGGTGATTCGTCTGGTGCGCTCCGGTGACACCCGCTTGTGGGTTGCGGTCGGCGCAGTTGTCGGTGCGGGGCTGATGACCAAGGACGCCATCTTGTTTTGGGTGCTGGCCGCCGGTGTCGGGTTGCTGACGACCCCGCAGCGGCGTCTGCTGGTCAGCCGCTGGCTGCTCGTGGGAGCAGTGCTGGCCGGCGTAATCGCTGCTCCGAACATCGCTTGGCAAGTCGCCAACCACTGGCCCACGCTGCAGTTCTTGCACAACCTGCGGGTGGAGAACGCGTCGAGCGATCTACCCCAATTCGTGCCGCTTCAGCTGGCCAGCGAGACCGTCGCCGGGACCGTCGTGTGGGTGGCGGCTCTCGTCGCCCTGCGACGCCGACCGGAATGGCTCGAACAGCGTTGGCTGGCGCACGGTTATGCCATCTGTTTCGTGGTGCTGTTCGCTTTGGGCGGAAAGGCCTACTACCTCGGTTCGTGGTACTTGCCGCTGGTCGCGCTCGGAGCTGCCAGCATCGAAGCCGCCTGGCCTACTGGTCGCCGCCGGATCCTCCTTGCTTCGATCGTCGCGACCGGGGCACTCACCGCCCCTCTTTTCACCCCGGTGCTTCCCGCTACTGTCGCAGTCTCCGCCGGGTTCACTTCGCTGAACAAGGACCTCGGCGGAATGCTCGGCTGGCCGCACGTTGTCGGGGAGATTTCCAAAGTGTTTCACTCGATACCGCCAGACCAGCAGCGCTCGGCGGTCATATTCACCGCGGATTATAGTGAGGCTGGAGCGGTCGACTTCTACGGTCCGGGCCTCGGACTTCCCCAGGCGATCAGCGGCCACAACACGTTCTGGCTGTGGGGCTACGGTCACCCGGCTCCCGGTGCAACGGTCATCGCGGTCGGCGTGCCTCCTTCGTTGGTGCACCGCTACTGGTCTTCCGTTGCCCTCGTTGCGACCCTCGGCGCCGATCATGTGCCGATCGACCCTCAGGAGCAAGGCGCGCCGGTATGGATATGTCGAGCCCAACGTTTGCCGTGGCCTGTGTTGTGGCCGGCCGTCCGCCACTACAACTAAGGAGGATCGGGCCGCCCCGACGAGGCGGTATCGGCGATGGTTGCGCACGGAGACCTCGGTCGCGCAAGCGGATCCGCCTGCGGGTACCTTGGCGTCCTCCCGGGCGGACTTCTCGTCCCGCCTCGGGCGTTAGGACGAGGCACGCCTCGCCTACCTAGAGGCGCTCATGCTCTCGGAGAACGAAACCGAGCGTACCTTCCTGGCCGGGCGTTTGCACCA
>JAKBBS010000191.1 GCA_021808425.1 Actinomycetes bacterium | reverse complement strand
CTGGCGGTGGCGCAACGCTCGGGCGCTCGACGGCTCGCTTTGTTCCATCACGACCCGGCGCACAGCGACGAATGCCTGGACGCCATCGTCGAGGAAGTGGTCAAAGCCTCTGGACCTTCGGGGCCCGAGGTCATCGGCGCCTACGAGGGGCTTCGCATTTCGTTGTGACGAAATCGGGGAAAGAGGAGCGCAACCCATCGACTTGGCCCTCGCATGCCAATACGGTTGGAGCGGCGGGCTAGGAGAACCTTCTCTGTGCGCCAGCGAATCGACCACATGGAGCCCTATGGAAAGCCTCGTTCTCTCTCATCCCGATGTAATCCGGTCAGCTGACGTAACCGAGACCCGCGAGCGCAACCGCCAACGCCGCTTCAGACGACTGGCGGTGCTTCTCGCGGTGTTGCTCTGCGTCCTTGTGGCAAGCGACCTGTCCATCGTTCGCTTGCACGGCCCGCACCTGCCTGGAAACGTCGGCCTGTACGGGCCTTCACTCGCCCTGATAGCACTTCTCGTCGTCGTGATGGCAGTCCCGCTCGTGGGAGCGGGGCGCTCGCCGCACATCCTCTACAGGCCCGAAGAGATCGGTGTGGGGCTAGGCGACGTAAAAGGTAACGATGTGGTCGTCGAGGAGGTTGTTAAGACCCTCAACTTGTTCCTTGCTCACAAGACCTTCAAGGAGCGCATGGGCGGTACACCGCGGCGCGCTGTACTCTTCGAGGGACCGCCCGGAACCGGCAAGACCTACATTGCCAAGGCGATGGCGGCGGAGGCCGGGGTCCCGTTCCTGTTCGTGTCGTCGTCGGCGTTCCAGTCGATGTACTACGGCCAGACCAACCGCAAGATCCGCTCCTACTTCCGCGCGCTTCGCAACTACGCCCGCCGTGAGGGGGGTGCGATCGGCTTCATCGAGGAGATCGACGCAATCGGCGCTACCAGGGCCGGTCTCGGTGGGGGAGGCGGCCGCGAGGGGATCAGCGGTGTCGTCAACGAACTGCTCATCCAGCTTCAGTCCTTCGACACGCCGCCCCTGTCGGAGCGACTGCGGGGAGCTTTCATCGATGCAATGAACCGCTGGCTGCCGGCGGGGCACCTGATCAAGAAGCGGGCGTCCGCCCCGGCGAACATTCTCGTAATCGGCGCCACGAACCGGGCTTCGGACCTGGACCCGGCTCTGCTGCGCCCGGGGCGCTTCGACCGCACCATCACCGTCGACGTGCCGAGCCGTCAAGGCCGCCGCGAGATCATCGACTTCTACCTCGGCCGCAAGAGCCACGATTCGATCCTCGACGACCCGGTCTACCGGGACACGCTTGCTGGCACGACTTTCGGATACTCGCCGGTGATGCTGGAGCACCTGCTCGACGAGGCGCTTGTGTGGGCGTTGCGGCGAGGTGATGACCGGCTCAACTGGGAGGACTTGCAGCGGGCGAAGATGACCGCAGAGCTCGGTTTGGCGCAGCGTGTCGCGTACAGCGCGAGGGAGCGCGACGCCATAGCGACTCACGAGGCGGGTCACGCGACGACGGCGTGGCTTGTCGCGCCGGATCGCACGCTCGAAGTGCTGTCGATCATCAAGCGCAGCAGCGCGCTCGGCCTCCTCGCGCATTCCGAGCGCGAGGAACGCTGGACTCGGACGAAGTCGGACATCGAAGCGCTGATCCGCATCGCGATGGGCGGACTAGTCGCGGAGGAGCTTTTCTTCTCCGATACCAGCAGCGGCGTTGCGGGGGATCTGCAGGTTGCAACCGAGATGGCGGCTCAGATGGTGGGCAGCTTCGGAATGACGGGCTCGCTGATCTCCATCGATGCTGCTCATAGCCCTGGCGGAGCGAACGTCGTGGCGAAGGTGTTGAGCGACGACGCCGCCCGGGCGAGCCTCGAGGAGGTTCTGGACTCGGCTCGCAGCGACGTCAGGGCGGTCCTGTCCGAGCACCGCCACCTTGTCGAGGCTCTCCGTGACGCCCTAGTGGAGCGCGAGGAGCTCATCGGACCGGAGATTGAGGCGGTGCTAGCCGACGCGGATCGAAGGCACAATGCGACGGTCGTCGACCTGCGTAGCGATGTCAGCTCGCCAATCCAAGCTGGCTGAGCAAGAAAGCCTGCACGCGGGCCTCGTCGCGCCATACTTCGTAGCGGCCTGACGGGCCCTGGTGGCCGGCACCCATCTCGGTGAACAAGACCACCGGGCGGTCATCTGTTCCGGCCCCGGCCCACCTGAGTTTCGCCACCCACTTGGCGGGCTCCCAGAAGCCGACGCGGGGATCGTTGAGTCCCGCGGTTACATACATGGCAGGCCACCGATCGCGAGCGACGACGTTGTCGTAGGGCGAGTATTCGAGCATGCTTTCGAAGGATGCGGCGTCGTGAAGCGGGTCGCCCCATTCCTCCCATTCCGTGATCGTCAAGGGCAGCGAAGGGTCGGACATGGTCGTGACCACGTCGACAAAAGGGACCTCGGCGACTACCGCTCGCCACAGGTCGGGTAGCATGTTCGTCACCGCACCCATGAGGAGACCTCCTGCGCTGCCTCCCCGGGCGGCAATCCGCTCCCGGTCGACCCAGCCCTGCTCGACCAGCGCCTCGGCGCACGCGACGAAGTCGCTGAAGGAATTCTTCTTGCGTGCCATCCGCCCTGCCTCGTGCCAGCCCTTGCCGAGCTCGCCGCCGCCGCGCACGTGGGCGATCGCAAAGACTGCGCCACGGTCTAAAAGGTTGAGGGTCGACACCGAGAAGACCGGTTCGATCGGTATTTCGTAAGCCCCGTAGCCGTAGATCACCCCGGGCGCCGTCCCGTCGGGCGTTTGGTCGGCCCTGCAAACGACTGAAACCGGGATCCTTGTAAGATCCGAAGCAACGGCCCAGACCCGTTCAGTGCGGTAGCGGGTCTGGTCATAGCCGGGAACTGTCTGGACCCAAACGGCCTCCTCGTGGTGGCTTATTATCGTGTGGTCCACCCAGGTCCGCGGTGTTACAAGCGACGTGTATCCGTACCGGTATGTCTGTTGCTCCCAATCGGGGTTGGACGCCGAAAGCAATGCATATGGCATTTCGGGGGAGTCGATGAGACTCTGTCGCCCCGAACGGTCGATGATGCGGACACGCTCCAACCCGTCGATCGTGGAACGCTCAGTGACGGCAATGAAACCGGCAAAGGCGTCGACGTCCACTACCGCTGTTTCCGTCCTCGGGGGTAGGACTGTTTCGATTGCGTCAGCGGCACTTTCGTGCACTCGCCACAGGGAGTGCTCGGTCCCGGCGCCGGCCGGAGTGGCGTCGGCGGTCAGGTTGATCCGGATCAGCCACGAGTCGCTCCCGTCGTGTTCGGCGTCGTATTCGACGTCGGGACGCCTTTCGATGAGGATCTGCGGGGCCGCAGCATCTTGCGAGGGAGAGGCCGCGTCGAGCCAGCGGACCTCCGAGGAAGTCTTGCTGGCAGTGGCAATGACGATTCGGGACTCGGAGCGCGACAGCGACACCTCGACGAAGAACCTCTCGTCGTCCTCCTGGTAGACGAGGCGGTCGAGGGCGGCGTCGCTGTTGATGATGTGGCACCACACTTGCCACGGACGCATCGCCTCGTCAGGCCTGACGTAGAAGAATGCGTCGGCGGAGCAGTTCCAGGCGCTCGAGTAGTAGGCGCCGGCGATGACGTCGTCTAGATCCACGTCAGTGGTCAGGTCGCGAAAGCGCACCGTGAAAAGTTCTGATCCGTCCATGTCGAGGCCGTAGGCCATGAGCCGGCCCCCCGGTGAGACGTCGAGGATGCCGACGTCGAGGTAGTCTGACGGGCCCGCTAGCCGGTTCGGGTCGAGCAGGACCTGCTCGGCATCCGGGCGGCCTGCGCGCATGAGCCCAGCAACCGCTGCGGCCTCGAGCTCGTGGCCCGGATCGCGGAGGCGGCATTCGATGCCGTACTGGAGGCCTGCCTCGGTGCGGGTGTAGTACCACCAGCCGCCGCTCCACGAGGGCGGCCCGGCGTCTGTCTCCGCTGTTCGCGATCGGATTGCCTCGAATAAGGCCCCCTGCAGGGCCTTGGTGGGGGCCATTACAGCCTCCGCGTAGGCGTTTTCTGCGGTCAGGTGGGCAGTGACGTCGGGATCGGCTGAGTCGTCGAGCCACGACCACGGATCGACGCGTGTGCGCCCGTGGCTGGTTCGGACGTAGCGTCGAGTACGGGCGCTCGGGGGAGGGGGAAGCATCCCTCAAGCGTGGCAGAGTCCGGGCGTCAAGATCAGACAGCGTGCGTCACTTGGGTGTCGCAGGCACCTCCGACGCCGCCTTCAGCGATCTCGCTAAGACGTCCGCTTCGGTCGGATTCTTACCGTCGAGCGAGCGCGGCCACAGCTTCTTCTCGCGGACGGCGTTAGCCTCGATGCACAGGATCGATATACGTGCCATCAGGTAGATGAACGCAAGCCCTGCCAGCACAGGCGCGAACGTGCCGTAAAGGGCGTTCGAATGGGCGAGGAGAGGAACTAGACCGACCCCGACGCCTGTCAGGACACCCCACGCAACCCCGGCGACGACGGCGCCCGGCGCGACGTAGCGCAAGGCGAGGTGTTCGGGGGTGACTATCCGGAACAGGATTACGAACAGAGCAGCGTCGAAGGCAACCGAAATGAGCGACGACAGGACCGGCCCTCCGCTCCAGTGCAGGAGGCTGCCCAGCGACGATATGGCCGTCGAAACGACGATCCCGACACCGAAAGTCGCGTACCACCGGGCTCCGCGCAAGAGGCGGTCCACGAAGCCGGGGCGCTTCGCGCTTGTTATGTCCCACGCCTCCTCTGTGGCGAACATGGCTGCTTGAGCGAGACCCTGGGCGCCGAAAATTAATCCGACCACGCCTACGACCAGGGCAACCGGCGAGCCACTGAGGCTTTTGCCCTGAAGATCCGCTGCCGCAGGGCCCAACACCGGGTAGTTCTGCAGGTGCGAGGCCACGGAGTGGATGGCCGATGTGTGGCCAGCGAGGACGTATGCGGCGATGGTGAACGCAGCCAGAAGAAGAGGAAAAATCGATAGGAACCCGTAGTAGGAGATAAGCGCGCAGAGATACCCGCCGCGGTCGTCGGAGAATTTTTTCTGGACTGCCCACGCGAAGGAGGTGACCTTGAAACGCCGTTGGAGCCGGTCGAGGCGGCGGACGATGGGGTCCATCCGGCAATTGTTCCACCAAATGCTCCTTGCCCAAACTGTCCACCGTCGGCGGGCGGCCGAGATGAGTTATCCTCGGTCATGAAGATCGCAACCATGCTCAGCTATTCAGGCGGCTTCAAAGAGTCGGCCCGACAGGTGAGCGAGATGGAAAAAGCCGGCCTCGACCTCGTTTGGGTGGCGGAGGCGTACGGCTTCGACGCCCCTAGCCTCATGGGCTACCTCGCAGCGCTCACTGATCGGGTCGAGATCGGGTCCGGTATCCTTCCGATCTACACGCGGACGCCGACGCTTCTGGCGATGACGGCCGCCGGGATCGACGCCCTGTCGGAAGGTCGTTTCCATCTTGGTCTCGGTGCTTCGGGGCCGCAGGTCATCGAGGGTTGGCACGGCGTACGCTACGACGCCCCGATCGGAAGGACCCGCGAGATCGTGTCGGTCTGCCGGCAGGTCTGGGCACGCGAGGCACCTGTCACCCACGACGGTCGCTTCTACCATCTCCCGTTACCCGCGGGGGAGGGAACCGGCCTCGGCAAGGCCTTGAAGATCATCGCTCACCCTGTGCGCAGCCGGATTCCGGTTTGGGTGGCGTCGCTTGGTGACAAGAACGTGGCGATGACCGCCGAAGTCGCCGACGGCTGGCTTCCGATCATCTTCGTGCCTGAAAAGGCCCGAGAAGTCTGGGGTTCCGCGCTCGCAGAAGGAGAAGCCAAGCGCGACCCCTCGATGGCACCCCTCATGATCTCAGGCGGGGGCCTGCTCGCCATAGGAGAAGGCGACGACATCGTCGCGTTACGCGATCTGTCCCGACCGATGCTCGCCCTGTACGTAGGCGGAATGGGGGCAAAAGGGCGCAACTTCTACAATGACCTGCTCCGCCGCTACGGATACGAGAAGGAAGCCGACGAAATCCAGGACCTGTACCTGGCCGGCAAGAAGAAAGAAGCTGAAGCGGTCGTCCCCGAGGAGATCGTCAGGATGACCTCGCTGTGCGGGCCGGCCTCGTGGGTTGCCGAGCGTGTCGAAGCGCTACGAGAAGCGGGGGTCACCCACCTGCAGGTGACCCCGATGCCGTCGGGCGGGGAGACCCCGGCTCAGCTGATAGGCCGCCTCAAGGAGATTGTTGGCTGACGACCACCGGCTGGCCGGTACCGGGTGGCGGCGGCTAGCCTTACGCTGGTGCGCCCGATGTTTACCACTTCCCCTGGCGAGTACCTTTTCGCGCTGCTCATGGCGGCTTCGCCGATTGTCGGATCGATCTGGGTGGATCCGGCGGTTACC
>JAKBBS010000190.1 GCA_021808425.1 Actinomycetes bacterium | reverse complement strand
TGTAGGTGATCAGACACGTCGAGGCGTCCAACGCCCCGAGGTCCCTGTAGTCGTTGCTTACAGTCGTACGGATGCGCTCGTCGCTCGCCAGAAGATTGAGAAGCTCCAGGCGTGCGTAGTCGAAGTCATGAAAGCGCCCACCGCAGACGAGATGCACCCTGATCGGGATGTCCAAGGGAATAAACCGTGCCCGTCAGCGTCTCACGACAGCGCGTATACGTCGTATCGGACGCCGCCTTCGAATAGCTCGCCGTATCCGATGCATTGCACGTCGTTGAGCCAAGCGTGAGTTCCTTCAGGCGCCTCGAACAGAGGTGCGATCCTTATCTGCATCCCGCCGGCTTCTAGCGGGACGGCTACCCCCGAGTACGAGATGAGGATGTGGGCACCGTCGTCGGTCACTAGCAGGGCGCGGACGTCCAGCTTGAGTACGCCGTTGGACCTGACGGTAAACCAATCGCCGCCAGGCGGGGACACAGTGCCTCGAAGGCGAGGCCCTTCGAAAGTACCGCCTATGACAGGAATGATCCCTCGCGTCCCCTGAGGGGCACCGCCGATCATCACAGCCTTGCCTGTGTTCGCGCTAAAGGTCAGCACATGCGCGAGCTCCGCATGCGTGCGTGGGCTGGTCACGTCAACTCCCCTCGTCAGTATCGGCCCCGACGCTATTCGTTCGAGGCCCCACAGTCAAAACTAGGTCGAGCTCAGCTTGGAAGTCCAAATACCTCTCGGGTCGGATCGAGACGTAAACTGGCCGCTAATGGAGCTCCTCCTTATCCGCCACGCCGAGCCTCTCAAAGTAGTCGACGCCACAGGACCAGCTGACCCCGATTTGTGTGATCGCGGTGCCCGCCAAGCGACGCTCCTGGCCGAGTTCCTGAGCCACGAGGGCATCGACGCGATCTACTCGTCGCCGATGCGTCGAGCCATCCAGACAGCGGCTCCGCTCGGGGAGATCACCTCCTTGTCACCTGCAATTGTCGAAGGGCTGGCCGAGTTCGACCGCCAGGCGACAACCTATATACCGATAGAGGAGCTTCGAAGAACCCGGGACGAGCGCTTTCTGGCGATGCTCCAAGACGACTACAGCAGTTGGGGCATCGATATGGGCGAGTTCCGATTGAGGGTGGTTGAGGCATTCGAAGCGATCATCGATACCCACGCCGGCGACCGAGTCGCCGCGTTCTGTCACGGTGGCGTGATCAACGCCTACGTGGGCCACATCCTCGGCTTGTCCCGAAGTTCGTTCTTCGCACCTGACTATACGAGTGTCAGTCGCATCGCTGCGAGCCGCTCGGGGGTGCGATCCGTTCTACGGTTGAACGAGGTCGGACACCTGCGGGGGCACTCCCTGCTGGAATCCACCGTCTGAGACCGACGGTCTATCGAGCAGCGTTGATTACCGATGCCAGATGCCGGGGCGCTTGCGCCCACGCCGACGGACTGTCCATACGATCCCAGAAATTACATTCGACGATCACTTCCTCCACACCCGCCTTCTTCGAAGCCTCTATATCGGCCAGTATCGCGTCGAGTCCGCCGACCGGGTCGCCGGGACGGTGACTCGGTCGCTGGGCGAAACTTCGGAAGTACAACCTCAAAGGAGCGCCGCCCGCAACCCGTCGAGTGTTCAGCTGCGACAAGATCTCCGCAAGGTCGGCCGGCTCTCCTCTCGCAGGGTTCCAGATATCGAAGCACTCGACGGTCCTGGATAGCCCCGCCTCGCTCCACATCCCTGACAACAGAGGCGGGTGCGGTGTCTGCAACGGTTTGGGCCGCACGACCGACGGCGGGATCTGGAAAAAGTCCCCGTCGAACTGCACCGGATCGGGCCCCCAGCACGCGAGCAGCGCGAGGACCAGTTCGTCCATGCGTCGGCCCCGGCTGCGAGGGTCGACGTCCATCTGGGCGTGCTCGTCTTCAGACCAGCCGACCGACAGACCGGCCACCAGCCGACCACCGGACAGCACATCGATGGTAGCGAGCCGTTGCGCCAGTTCCACCGGTCGGTGGTACCCGCCGACGAGGATGCTGCTGCCAATTGTGATCGTCGAGGTGACCGCGGCTGCGAACGCCATCGCCTCGGTCGCCCCGAGCACGCTCATGTACTGTGCCGGTATCGGGAGGCCCTTTACACCTGCGTAGCCCGATCGCGGCTTGAGGGGGTAGAACAGGTGCTCTTGCGCCCAGAGACTCGAAAATCCGAGTTCTTCGGCTTCCCGGCAAAAGGTGCTGAACGCCTCGGCATTCACGTGATCTCCGAGTTGGGGGAGCGCGAGGCCGACTCTTGTCACTGAAGTTCTCCTCTCCGGGCGCCCCGACGTGTCGTGGACCCTTGTACGCGGACCCTTGTCGTGGGCCGCTCTGCGGTGGCGCGAGACGGCTTTGCCGCTAGGTACCGTTCGCCACCAATGATAGCGGCGAAGCTCCACTGGCGGCGGTTACTATGGGGCATGGCGACAACGATCTTCATTCCGCGCCTGGCCGTCTCCATGACCGAAGGGACGATCGCCGAATGGCTGGTCGACGACGGGGAGACCGTCAGTGCAGGTCAGCCGCTCTATCGTTTGGAGACCGACAAGACCGACGCCGAGATCGAGTCGCCGGCGAGCGGGATACTTCGCATCGAGGCGGAAGCGGGCGAGCTTCTGGAGGTCGGAACGCCGATCGGCGAGATCGAGTAGCCGCCGGAACCGAGTCTGAACGCCCGCCGGTTTCCTTTAGAGCTTTGCGGGGAAACCGTCGAACCTGCCGGGCGGCAAATCGCCGCGGTAGCACACCGTGAAGTGACGAGCAGCGAACCGCCATCCGGACGACTGTCGCACGTAGCGGTCGCTGTAAGAGCCGACCACCAGGCTTCCCTCGTCGGCGCGCCGGCCGATCTCCCAGATAGTCCATGATCCAAAGGCTTCGTCGCCCGTGACGCTCACGGTCCCTTGAGCCACCATCTGGATGACACCCTCGAAGCTGGCCATAGCGCCAACCCAGAACTCCACGATGGCTTGCCGGCCGAGGACGGCCGTATCGCGTATACGCCATTCGGCGTTCTCCGCCCACGTGTCACGCCACGAATCTCGGTCACGGCGATTGACTGCGTCAGCGTAGCTTGCGACCAGGTCTCTGATCGCCATTTCGTCTCGCAGCGCACCGGCCGTGTCCCCGCCGGAGACTTCGTTTGTGTCCATCGGAACTCCTTCGTCTGGGACAGGTGATACTCCGAACAACGTGACCGAAGCCCATGTTTGACCTCGGAGGAGATTCTCGCATAGCGAGCCTGGTCAATTCATAACTAGAGTTCCACGAGGCGCTTATGGCAGGCGGCCGGCTTGCCGACCGGGACCGGTCGCACGACAGGGGAGGGTTTGCAATGAGGGATATCGGTTCCACGATGGAGGGGCTTCGGGCGTTCCTCACCCGTCACGAACCCGACAGGAGGCCGGTCGTGCTGGAGTGCCGGCCACTGACTGGCGGCTATAGCCGGGTGATGAACTGCGCGACAGTCCGCTGGCATGACGGAACCGAGCAGGAGCTGGTGCTGCGTTCCGATCCTCCGCCTGACGAGATCGTCTACCGGACCGATCGGAGTATCGAGTGGAATCTCCTCCGGGCGCTCACCGCCGCCGCTACGGTTCCAATGCCACCCGCGTACTACTACGACGACGGAAGCTACCTCGGCACACCGACTATCGTTCTCGGCCGCTGCGGCGGGCCCAGCCTTCAAAGCGCTACCACGGATCCATCCGCCGATCTCGACGACCTCGCCGGCAAGGTTGCCGACACGCTCGCCACGATCCACCGAACGGACATTGAACTCTTGGATGGCGCTCTCGAAGTGCCCACCGACTGGGGCGACTATCTGAGCGGCCTTATCAAGGAGTGGGCCCGCGCCGAGAAAACTCACCCCGAGTCGGTCCCGGTGCTGCGGTACCTCTCCGCCTGGCTCAACGCCCACCGCCCAGCGCCTATGGAAATGGTGCTGCTCCACGGCGACTTCCAGGCTTCGAACCTGCTCGTCGAGGACGGCCTTCAGACGATCGACTGGGAGTTCGCCCACATCGGTGACCCCAGGGAGGACCTCGGATGGTTCAACCTCTACTCTGCGAGCACCGGCGCCCCGAACCTCTACGGCCGCGACCCTGAGGCGTTCCTGGAACGTTATCGACTTCGCACGGGTGCTTCTGCTGGCGAGGTCAACCAGGCGACGGTCGCCTTCTTCAGCGTGATCGCAGCGACACGCGTCTATCTGAGCATCCTTGCCAGCGCAGCGGCAATGGCAGAAGGCAAGGCGCAGGGAGTGATGCTCACCTACAACCTCAACGCGTGCGCACTCGGAAACATCAACTGGCTCTCGACGTGCCAAGCGTTGGAAGGCGCACTGTGATATCCCTCCCTACCACCGAACAGATACTGCTCGACTGCAGCCGGGAGCTCATCGAGACGGTAGCCCCGGCGGTCTCCGACCCGGCGGTCAAGCTGTGCGTGGAGATGATGGAGAATGTGCTCCGCAACGCCGCCACGCGCTGCGCTCACGAGATCGCCTGGATGACCGACGAAACGGAGGTCATGCTGTCATTCGCAGCTGATGTGGCGTCAACGTGCTCGACGTCGGACCTTTCGGCTGCACTTGCCGCTGCCGGCGAAGGGAGGCGGCGGTCTCTCGAGCTGGCTGAGGTTGCCCGCGAGTACAGTCTCGCAGGCGAAGCACTCTCGTGTGCGATCGAGGCCGCTTTTGACGGCGAACATGACATCTTGCTCCGCCAGGCAGTAAGCATCCTGGAATTACGCAACACACGCGAACAACAGATCAAGGGCGACTGGGCGATGATCGGCAGAGGCTGAAGTGACCTCGTGGCCGGCGGATGAAAGATTGTGGCGGTCGGTTGCGGAGACCTTGGTCGGCGACATCCTTCCAGCCTTGGACGGTCCGACTCGCGACGTCGCTTTGCAGTTGAGCGGTTTGGCACGATACGCCGCAACCAGGGGTGGTGACCCGCGACCCTCCAGAGCGTCCCGGCTGGCCGAGCTTCTCGGGATTGGAGGGGAGCCGGCATGGGCGGAGGTTGCGGAGGCGGCATCCGGGGTGCTTTGCGATGCGAGGGGTTTCGCTCTCGCCGCCGACGAGGACTCGGCGCAGTCCACGCGAGATGCGGCCGTAGAATCCCAAGCTCGACACCTTCGCGACGACCTCCGGGCGTTTCTGGCCGAAGACCTCGCCACGGCGGGTCCCCTGCTCGACACGTTTGCGCGACACGGGTCGTCTGCGCTTAGCGACGCAGCCACACGACCGGACGAAGTTGCCGCCCTCAAGCAATGGTTCTCCGACACTCTCGGCGAGCCGATAAGCCAGTTCGATTCAAGGTTGATCTCGGGCGGGCATTCTCGCCGGATGCTCGACGTCACCGTCGAGACCGACTCGGAAACGCATCGCTTCGTCGTGCGCATCGAGCAGGGCGGAGTCTTCGCTACGGACGGCGCGTCGGAGGAGGCTGTGATGAAGGCACTCCACCGAGCTGGTGTCCCGGTTGCCGCGATTCGCTGGAGCGAGCCTGGGAGTGTGCTGGGCCGGCCATTTTTCGTGATGGAGCGCGTGGAAGGAGACCACGACGCCGACTTGGCGGCGCTCGAGGTTTTCGCCATTGAACTTCACCGTCTGCACCAAATGGACGTTGAAGGTTTGCGCTCGGCATTTGCAGGAGCCCCCGGCAGCCCGGAGGAAGCGATCGAACTGGCGATTACCCGCTGGGAGCAGGCTTACCGCGGGGCAACCGATTGCCCGGTGCCGCTGCTCGACGACGCTGCAGCGTGGCTGAGAACGAACCTGCATCCGACTGGCGCTCTCTCGGTGGTGCACGGCGACCCGGGCCCCGGGAACTTCATTCACCGTGACGGTCAGATACGGGCGATAACAGATTGGGAGTTCGCGCACATAGGCGACGCCGCGGAGGACTGGGTTTACCTCGCCGCGCTACGGGGCGTACGAGTCATGGACACCGACGAGTGGGCAGCCTGGCTCGAACGCCACGTCGGCGTCCGCTACGACGCCAACGTTTGGAGGGCATGGACCGCCTTCAATCTCTTCAAAGGTGCATGCGCCAATCTGACTGCGTTTCACGTCTTCGAGTCGGAGGAGATGAGCGGACCGAACCTGCTCGCCGTGGGGACGGCGCTTCATTCTAGGATGCTGCTCCGTCTCTCCGAGCTAATCGAATAGAGCAGTAGTCAGGCCGGCCGGCTTTGGAGTCCTACTATCGTGACCTCCCCCGTGCTCCCGTCGACGGCGATTGTCGCACCGTCGGGAATCAACCTGGTCGCGTCTACGACCGATACCGCGCAAGGCACTCCGATCTCGCGGGCGACGATGGCGGCATGGCTGCCGACGGCCCCGACGTCGCACACCACCGCCGACGTTGCGAGAAACAGCGGTGCCCACGAGGGGTCCGTCGTGCGACAAACCA
>JAKBBS010000189.1 GCA_021808425.1 Actinomycetes bacterium | reverse complement strand
AGGTGGTCCAGGAGGTGTTCGTCCGGCTCTGGAACCAGCCCGAGCGCTTCGACCCCGAGCGTGGCACCTTGCGGTCGTTCCTTCTCGCCCAGACCCACGGCCGCTCCGTCGACGTGATCCGGTCCGATCGCGCACGGTCCGACCGGGAGCAGCGCCAGGCGCAACGCACCGCCGAAGCCGGTTACGACCTCGAACGGGAGGTGTGGGACTTGGCGGTTGCCGAAAAAGTGAGGGATGCTGTCATGGAGCTCCCCGAACCTGAACGGCGGGCGATCGAGCTCGCATACTTCGGCGGACGGACCTATCGTGAGGTAGCCGCCGAGCTGGACGCACCGGAGGGAACCATCAAGAGCCGGATCCGCAACGGACTCAAGAGGATGCGTCTATCGCTGGCCGAGACATCCGCGAGCGTGGCATGGCCAGAATGATCGCCCACGCCGAAGCGGAGCAACTCCTCGGCGCACTTGCCCTCGACGCTGTCGAAGCCGACGAACGCGAGTCGCTAGAGCTGCATCTAGAAACCTGCCCGAAATGTCGCGACGAGCTGCGCAACCATCTTGAGGTCGTCGGGCTTCTCGCCTACGCCGGCCAGGCTGCCCCGCCGGGCCTTTGGGACCGGATCGTCTCGGGGCTGAGCGACGAGGCCTCCGACGGGACGGCTGATCCCGGAAGGCCCGTTGACGCATTCATCCTCCCACGTCGGGTTGACGCAGCGACAGGCTCGCCGTTCCAGCGCCGTCCGACTTCGGGGGCACGGGCCGCCCGGAGCACGCCTCGGGTCGCGCGCTCGCTCCGCTTGGCGAGCTTGGCGGCGGCTGCCTGCATAATGGTGATCCTCGGAATCGCAGTCGTTCACCTGGAGGGGCGGGTCAATAACTTGAGCGGGCAGCTCAGCGCTGCAGGAAACCAGGCGACGATCGCTCAGGTCGACAGCGCTCTCAGCGTCCCGGGGGCCCGGAAGGTTGTTCTGGATTCGCCGGGAGGTCGACCTGCCCTCGACGCTGTCATCCTCCCCGGGGGTGAGGGCTACCTGTACTCGATCACCCTGGCCCCGCTTCCCCGTGACAAGACCTACCAGCTTTGGGGGGTTACGGGAGCTGTGACGATCTCCTATGGGCTGATCGGGGCGTCACCGCAGCAGGTGGTCCCGTTCCGCGCCGCGACGGGGGTCATAGCACTGGCCGTTACTGCGGAGGTCGCGGGAGGAGTCGACCAAAGCACGAACGCTCCGGTCGCCGTCGGAGAGTTACGGTAGCGTCCTGGTCGAATGGGGCAGTTGTTGCCCTCTAGGGTGACCGCGGGTTGCCTCTAGTCTTTTGCGGCGGGTGTCAACGGCCCGTTTCGAAGCGGGCGCGCCTGTCGTGGCGACGCAACGCCATTTCCACCAGCTCGTCCACGAGCGCCGCGTAAGGCACCCCTGATGCTGCCCACATCCGAGGGAACATCGAGATAGGCGTAAAGCCGGGAATGCAGTTGACCTCGTTTATCAACAGGCCCCGCCCGTCGACCTCGTAGAGGAAATCGACCCGGGCCATGCAATCCACCCGCAGCGCTCGGCACGCCTCGATTGCGAGACGGCTCATCTCAGCGGCAACTTCGCCTTCGACGTCGGCTGGTACGTCGAGCCCCGCGGTCCCCGAGACGTATTTGTCGTCGTAGTCGTAGAACTCGCCGGTCGGTCTGACCTCGCCGGGCACCGACGTCCGCAACTCCGGCCAGCCGAGCACTCCGATCTCCAGCTCGCGCCCCGCTATCGCCTCCTCGATGACGACCGCGTTGTCGAAGCGGAACGCGAGTTTCAGGGCGCCTTGCAGAGCGTCGCCGTTACTGACCTTGCTGATGCCGATAGACGACCCCATGTTGGCGGGTTTCACGAACACGGGCCATCCGAGCGTCGCTTCGACCTCGCCACGCGTCCCGTCGTCGACCTGGTCCTCTCGGAGGTAGATGTATCGCGCCTGGGGAAGTCCGGCCGCCTTGAGAAGGGACTTGGCGAGACCTTTGTCCATCGCGGCCGCCGACCCGGCGACACCGGGGCCGCAGTAGGCGACTCCGGCGAGCTCGAGTAGCCCTTGAACGGTCCCGTCCTCGCCCATCGGTCCGTGAAGCAGCGGCAGCACGACAGTCGGCGCTTCAGGCGATTCGGTCTGTGTCAACGAGGCCGCTCCTTCGGCTTGCCATTCGGTCATGAAGTCCGTACCCTGATCTGCGAAAGTGAAATCGAGCACGGCGCGCTTCGAGCTCGAAGGCAGAGGGACGCTTCGATTCGCCTCCCAGAGAACATCCGGGGAGGGGAGCGCCTCCGCGTCGCAGGCCGCCGCCGTGTCGAGTGCCGCTGCAGTGGTGTCACACCAGGTGCCGCTCGTCGTGATCCCCACGATCCGCAGCTCGTAGCGTTCGCGGTCGACCGTCCTGATGACGTTGAGCGCGGACACACAGGAGACCTCGTGCTCTGCGGAGTGACCTCCGTAGAGGATCCGCAAGCGCGTCTTCATCCTGCCGCCTCGAGCGAGAAGGAGAGAAGGAGACAACCCGTGCCCGTCATTGTCCCACAGGGTAGTTGCAGCTGCCATGATCGAGGGCGATGATCTGGACTCTTAGCGAGCTGGCGGCCTTAGTCGACGGGCAGGTCACCCTCCAGGCTGAGGGGGACGGGCAGCCTCGCGGCGTCGAGATTGCCGGCGGGTCGATCGACGTGGTCCACGTCTCGGGCGTGTCGATCGACACGCGTAGCCTTCGAGCCGGCCAGCTTTTCGTAGCGCTGAAAGCGGAGAGGGACGGTCACGACTACCTCGACGCAGCGTTCTCTGCCGGAGCGCCGGTGGCCATGGTCGAGCGTGGCAGGCCGCCGTCGTCCCTACGGAATGCCAGAGTGGTCATAGAAGTGGCTGACACCGCTACCGGCCTGTGGTCGATCGGCCGTTCAGCCAGGAATCGTCTTTCGGGGCCAGTGGTCGGTATTACCGGGTCCGTCGGCAAGACGTCCACAAAGGACTTGGCAGCCGCAGCAGTTGCGCCAGCCAAGAGCGTCGTGGCTAGCCCGCGTTCGTACAACAACGAGCTCGGCTTGCCTCTGACGCTCGCCAACGCGCCCGAGGGTTGCGAGGTGGCCGTACTCGAGATGGGAGCTAGAGGGCACGGCCACATCGCCCGCTTGTGCGACCTCGCTCGTCCCGACATCGGTGTCGTGACCGCAGTGGCGGAGGCTCACATCGAGATGTTCGGCGACCTCGACGGCGTGGCCCGCGCCAAGGGGGAGCTTGTCGAGGCTCTGCCGGCAGGTGGGACAGCGATACTCAACGGCGACGACAGCCGCGTTAGGCGGATGCAATCTCGAGGGCAAGCCCGGGCGATCTTCTACAGCGTCTCACCCTACGCCGCAGGTCAAGGCAGTGCCGATGTCGTGGCGGAGAATATCACGCTGGACGACGAACTGCGGCCGAGGTTCAACTTGCGCTCACCTTGGGGATCGGCGTCGGTGCGCCTCGAGGCTCGAGGGCTGCACCAGGTTGCAAACGCCTTGGCCGCACTAAGCGTCGCGGGTGTCGTCGGCGTTGACGTGATTACTGCCGCTGGAGCGCTACGCGAAGCGCCGATCTCTCCGCTTCGCATGGAAGTCTACCGCACCAAGTCCGGGGCAATCCTAATAGACGACTCCTACAATGCAAACCCTGCTTCGATGGCCGCTGCCCTTAGGGCTTTGAAGGCCGTTCCGGCACGCCGTCGGGTAGCTGTCCTCGGAGCGATGGCGGAGCTGGGGGATTCGGCCAAGTCCGAGCACCGCAAGATCGCACTGATGGCAGCCGACCTCGGAATCGACGTGGTAGCGATCGGGACAAGCGACTACGGCAAGAAGCCATTGGAAGGATCGTCAAAGCTTCTTGACGCCATAGGTGAAAGTGGTCGAGAAGTGGCGGTCCTCGTAAAGGCGAGCCGGGCGGCGGGATTAGATGCCGTCGCCGCCCGGCTAAAGGACGAGTTGTAAAGGGACTCTGCGGGGTTCGTCAGGAGCCGGTGTAGTCGGACGCCGGCCTGGCGAGTGTTGTCGGATTGAACGCCAAAGGGTTTCCCGACGCGTACTTGTTCGATTGGGTGCCCTGAATCCCAGGGTACTGACCGAGGACGTAGTACAAGATGGCTGCGTGCTGCATCTCGACGGGTGCGATTGTCGCTGCCACGGCGATCGAGCTGGTCGCAGAAAGCGCTGGAATCGCCTTTTGATAGGTCTGTGCTGCGATGTTCTCGATCAGCAACGCCAACTGTGCAAGCTCTGCGGCGTTGGTTACCTTGGCGAATGCAGAGCTCACTGTCGGGGTGAGAGCCGGGTCGGTGGCCGTCACCGCCGCCTTGCCGGCCCCGGTTAGCGCGGAGTTCCACGCCTGGGCGTGTGCCATGTGCTGCGCCTTCGCCGTTTGGGCAAAGGTGACGACGGCAGGCGGTACCTTGCCGAGCTTTCCTGCAGTCGCCGCAGCGATGCCAGCGTTGTAAGCATAGACGCCGAGATTCTCGAGACTGGCCGCCATCGCTGCGACAGCAAGGTCCCCGGTAAGTGCGGCTGAGGCGGCCGGCGTCGTCGTTGTCGAATTCGCTGCCGGAGCGGCAAGCGAGGTTGGGGCCGTGGCGGACTTCGAGGAGGAGCCGCACGCTGCCACTACGAGGCCAGACGCTCCCAGGCCAGCGGCGCCAAGAAGGAACCCACGGCGGCTGGCGCGTTTGTCGGCAAGGCCATCCCCGCCTGATCTGAGTGCATCCACCCAGTCAGCGACAGCGGCTCGCATCGCCGGCATAGCCTTGTCGTGGTGCATCTCGTCGAGCTGGCGGGTCATGGCGGACAGCTCCCGATCTGAGAGGTGGTCGTTTGGATTGGACATCAGGAGACTGCTCCTTCGCTAGCGGGGCTGGCACTGCTTATGGGATAGAAGGCGTTCGGGAAACCTACTGAGCCTGCGGCGGCGGGAAGACTGTTGACAACTGTGGGGCTCAGGGCTATCAGCTGGGGGGCATTAGCGGCGAGCAGGGCCTTGACAGCGGACAGCACAGCCACGTGCTGGGCTTCTACACCCATGATAGAAGCTGTAATTGCCTTGGCATTGGAGTCTGACAGCATCGAGCAGTTGTTGACGTAGGTCTCGGCCGCGACATTTTCGAGTGTCATCGCCAAGTCGACCACGGCCATCATCCCTGCACTCGTCGAGTCCTTGGTGATGCTCGCAACCGCGCTGTTCACGACGGGCACGTACTTCGGGTCAGGACTGCTCTGTTGGACGCCCCCTAGGGCTTTGATCGCGGAATTGAACGCCTGGCCGTGTTGGCGGTGTTGGCTCAAGGTTGTCGTGACGAAAGCCTTGACGACAGCGTTTGCCGACGACCCGCCGATGTAGGGCAACGTCAAGGCGGTCGTGTAAGTGCTTACGGCGAGATTCTCGATCGAGGCTGCCGTTTGGAGGATCTGGATATCTGTAGCGCTCGAAGCGTATGCCGGTGTCGAGGCTACGGCAGCAAGGGCGGCAGCGAAGCCGCTTGCTGCCAGTATACCGCCCGCCACGGCCACTGGTCCCGCGATGGAGCGCTGCAAAGGCTGCGATATTCCGTGCTCCAGACTCCATGATTTCTTCGCACGGGCCTGTCGACCTTCGTCTACGAGCTCGTCGATGGACTCGGCGGTACGGCGCATTGCATCCGTGTGGAGGTCTTGTGATTCCTCTGTTAGCTCCCCTAGGGCGCGTTCGTCTAGTGACATGCGATTCTCTCCTTGTCTTATCGCTGGATTCGGGTCTTTGATGCAGCAGGACCGGCAGGATGTGCCGGACCAAGTCGCTACCGGCTCAACTCACGACCAGCGTTGCGTGCATGAACTGGTGTATCTCGCATATGTACGGGTAGCTCCCAGGGTTCTTCGGTGCCACGAAAGTTTTGGATGTTCCCGGAGCGATATCGCCTGTGTTGAACGCCCCGCTCGTAGAGGTGACGGTGTGCGTGGCAGTGTCGTCGTTGCGCACCGTGACGGTCGCGCCGGGTGACACGGTGAGCGACGACGGCGTGAACGCAAAGTTTCTCACGACGATCGTCAGCGACGTCGCAGTGGATGTCGCACCGCCGGGTTTTGATGTGGTGAGCGACGACGGCGACGACGTCGGTGCGCTGGCCGCATGCGAACTACCGCAGGCCGAAAGAAAGCCTGCTGTGACGAAGAGAAGTCCGAGACACCCTGCCCAACGCGACCGGTTGCGCTGACCGCAGCGGCGCGTGGCGCCCGTAGCGGTGTCGGGCGGGGCGGAAGGGGTTTGTGTCATCGGCACGGTATCTATACGCCGCCGGCGCCGCTGTTGGATGACGGGGCACGCCCGTCCTAGGCGCCCCGTCCTAGGCGCCCCGTCAGAGGCGTTGTAGGTCGCGCATGCTGCGATACCCTCCGACGTGCACCCGTGACCTCTGGGAGATCACCCGCAAGGAGTCCGACGACATCACTG
>JAKBBS010000188.1 GCA_021808425.1 Actinomycetes bacterium | reverse complement strand
GGGCGGCGCGACGCGACGGTTCGCAGAAGAGCGGAACGTTACCTGCCAGGACAACCACGTCGAAGCGCCGGCCTAGATCCAACGAGGCAAGGTCGGCCTGCACCCAGTTGATGCCGGCGCCGAGCCCTCTAGCTTTGTCGATCATGGACGCGTTGACGTCGACGCCGACGACCTCGATGCCGTGCTTAGCCAACTCAATCGACACTCGCCCGGTTCCGCAGCCAGCGTCGAGAACGCTCGCCGGCGCGAACGACATAACTAGGCGAGCTTCGCCGTGCATGTCCATTCCCGTACGGGTGAGCGCATCGAAGCGTGCCTGGTAGGCCTCGCCGTCAAAATCGGACCCTGATATCTCGGTCATGAAATTGAATCCTTGCACGTCGCCTCCGACTCCGTTCCCAGTTCGACGTGTGATACACATGCCGACGCTTGATATCTTGAGCTGTCTATGACAGAAACAGAGCAACGCTACGCTCGGGTAGGCAGCGGGTTCGCTTCCCGATTGGCCGGAGTCGGTCCCGAACGGTGGACGGCCCCCACACCGTGCAGCGACTGGGACGTACGGTCGCTCGTGGCGCACGTCGTCACGACACACTGGCGAATCGAAGGGACGGCCGGGCGCGAAGCGGACACGTCCGGTGACCTGGTCGCACAGTGGCAAGAAGCAAGCGTTGCGGTGTCCGACGCTCTCGCCGACCCTGAGCGCGCCTCCGCGATCCGCGGCGGCATGTTCGGTGAGCAAACGTTCGAGTCGGTCGTGAGCCGCCTGCTCTGCAGCGACACTCTCTACCACACGTGGGATCTCGCCCGGGCGACAGGGCAGGACGAGGAGCTCGACCAGGATGCCGTCGAGAAGTCCTTGGCGTTTCTAACCCCGATGGACGAGGCGATCCGACGTCCCGGCGGGTTCGCCCCGAAGGTCGAGCCCAGCGCGGACGCCACCCTGCAGACGCGCTGGCTCAACTTCGGCGGCCGCTCGGCCTAACCCGGCCCGCTCTGGCCATCCTGGGTCACAGGGCGCCTAGGCGTGGGGTCCGGTTAAAGGCGCCTCAGGCGACGACGGCCACGTCGAGGCTTTCGGCAAGCTCGTCGATCGACGTCCCGAATGTTTCCTTGACGCTGATGCCGTCGGGCGTCAGGTGGAACACCGCCCGCTCGGTGTAGACACGGCTCACACAGCCCACTCCCGTGAGCGGGTAGGTGCACTTCGGCACGAGTTTCGGGGTGCCGTCCTTGGTGAACAGGGTCATCATCACGAAGACCTCCTTCGCTCCGGCGGCCAGGTCCATCGCGCCACCGACCGCGGGGATCGCGCCGGGTTCGCCGGTATGCCAGTTTGCCAGGTCCCCGCCAGCAGAGACCTGGAATGCACCCATGACGCAGATATCGAGGTGGCCTCCGCGCATGATCGCGAACGAGTCCGCGTGGTGAAAGTAGGCCGCGCCGGGCAGCTCGGTTACCGCGATCTTGCCAGCGTTGACCAGGTCCGGGTCGACTTCGTCGCCTTCGGCCTGCGGGCCCATCCCCAACATTCCGTTCTCGGTGTGAAGGACGACATGCTGGTCGGCTGTCAGGTAGTCGCTTACGAGGGTTGGCTGGCCGATCCCGAGGTTGACATAAGAGCCGGCGGGGATGTCGCGGGCGACCATCTGCGCCATCTCCGAGCGGGTGAGGTAGGCACTCATGCCGACGCCCCAAGGCTCTCTTTGACACTGCGGCGCTTCGCCACGACGACGCGGTCAACGAAGATGCCGGGCGTAACGACAATTTCCGGATCGAGCGAGCCGATCGCCACGATCCGGTCCACTTCTACGATGGTCGTAGTCGCCGCTGTAGCCATCACTGGCCCGAAGTTCCGGCCGGTCTTGCGGTAGACGAGGTTGCCCATCCCGTCGGCCAGGTGCGCCCGGATTAGTGCGACGTCGCCATGGATTGGGTACTCGAGGACGTACTGCCTACCTTCAATGGTACGGACCTCCTTTCCGGCGGCGAGCGGCGTGCCGGCACCCGTCGGAGTGTAGAAAGCCCCGATCCCCGCCCCGCCGGCCCGGATGCGCTCCGCCAGAGTGCCCTGGGGTACGAGCTCCAGTTCGATCTTCCCGGCCCGGTACAGCCCGTCGAAGATCCACGAGTCGACCTGGCGGGGATAGGAGCAGATTATCTTCCTCACCCGCCCGGCACCGAGGAGTGCAGCGAGGCCCGTGTCGCCGTTGCCGGCGTTGTTGTTGACGACGGTCAGATCCCCGGCGTCGCAGCGCAGCAGCGCATCTACGAGAGCGAAAGGAAGTCCGGCTTCCCCGAAACCTCCGATCAGCACCGTCGAGCCGTCTTTGAGGTCGCTAACAGCTGCGTCAGGATCAGTTGGCAGTTCGATCATTCGAGATTCTCCAATACCATGGCCAGTCCCTGGCCTACACCTATGCAGATAGCGGCGACACCGAAGCGTGCTCGTCGTTCGCGAAGCACCGCCGCGAGTGTACCCAGGATGCGTCCGCCTGACGCGCCGAGCGGATGACCGATTGCTATCGCGCCACCCCGCGTGTTGACTATGTCAGCATCGATCGGCCAGGCGTCAATGCACGCGAGGGACTGGACGGCGAACGCTTCGTTCAGCTCGACCGCTCCGATCTCGCTCCAGCCGATCCCTGCGCGCGCCAACGCCCGCTCGGCGGCCGCGACGGGGGCGTACCCAAACGACTGGGGCTCGAGGGCAACCGCAGCGCGCCCGGCGATGCGCGCGAGCGGTTCGGCGTCGACTGCGCCTTCGCCGGCGATAAGCACAGCAGACGCCCCGTCGCTTAGCGGGGACGCGTTCCCGGCGGTGATCGTGCCCGACGGACGAAACGACGGGGTGAGCTTTGCGAGCGACTCCACGCTACTGTCAGGCCGTATGCCTTCATCGCGGGTAAGCCCTGCCACGGGAACAGTTATCGCATCGTAGAACCCGTCGTCCCAAGCTCGGGCAGCCAGCTTGTGCGACCGAGCGGCGAACTCGTCCTGCCTCTGTCTCGAAATGGCGAAACGCTCCTGCAGTTGCTCGTTTGCCTCGCCGAGCGATACAGTCCACTCCTGCGGCATCGACGGGTTGATAAGTCTCCAGCCGAGGGTCGTCGACACTAGGGTCTCGTTCCCTGCAGGGAAGCCCTTCGCGGGCTTGGCAAGCACCCACGGGGCGCGAGTCATGGACTCGACTCCGCCGGCGATCACTGCCTTCGCGTCGCCGGTCTCCACCATCCGCGACGCGATCATCGCTGCGTCAAGGCTGGAGCCGCACAACCTGTTGACCGTTACGCCGGGGACGCTGACAGGAAGCCCCGCGAGCAGGGCTGACATGCGGCCGACGTTGCGATTGTCCTCTCCTGCCCCGTTCGCGTTGCCGAACACGACGTCGTCGATGCTCGCCGGGTCCACACCGGGAAACTTGGCAAGGAGCGCCCTAATGACCGTCGCAGCGAGATCGTCAGGCCTGACTGCGGCGAGCGCGCCGGCGAACCTGCCAAACGGCGTGCGAACCGAGCCATAGAGAAACGCTTTCAACGTGACGCCAATCGAGGCGCTTGGAACCTACGATCAGTCACTTGAATTGTCGAATCGCAGAAACACGGTCTCGTCGGCTCCCTGCAACTTGATGTCGAAGGTGAGGCTCGCACCTTCTTCGAGCGCCACGAGTGTCCGTCGCCGGTTTTCAGGCAGCGACGACAGCAGCCCGTCCGGGGGATACCCGGGGAGGTAGGCGCGGGTGAAGAGGCGGTGCAGCAGGCCGCGGGCGAACACGGTGACAGCGATGAACGGCGCTTCGCCTCCCGGTCGCAGTGTCGAAAACGAGTACCGGCCGGAGTTGTCCGTTGCGGCCCGACCCCACCCGGTGAAGGTGAAGCCGTCCCTGCGAAGCGAACCCGCCCTCGCCGCGACACTTCCCTCGGCGTCCGGTTGCCATATCTCGATCAACGCGTCGGGGACAGCAACGCCGTCCCCGTCCAAGACGAGCCCGCTGAACTGCACTGCGTCCGGGTGCCCGGGCGGGACGAGCTGCGAATCACCGGCGTACGGAAGTGCGAATCCGAAGAACGGACCGATCGTCTGGCCGGGTGTCTCGATCACCGGTTCACCATCGGGGTTTCACCGACCACGATGTCCCAGCGATAGCCGGTGTGCTCCTCGTGGGAACTCACTTCGTGGTCGTAGGTCGCCACGATGCGCTCCCGCGAACGGCGGTCGAGGACGGACTGGAATATCGGGTCGTAGTCGAAGAGGGGGTCTCCGGGAAAGTACATCTGGGTGATGAGTCGTTGGCTGAACGCCCGCCCGAAAATCGAGAAGTGGATGTGCGCCGGACGCCAGGCATTGTGATGGTTGCGCCAGGGATACGGGCCTGGTTTGACGGTCGTGAAGCTGTAGCTGCCGTCCGCCCCCGTCAGACACCGGCCGAACCCCGTAAAATTCGGGTCCAGCGGTGCCTGGTGCTGATCGCGGACGTGGATATAGCGACCAGCTGCGTTAGCCTGCCAGACCTCGACGAGTTGACCGGCGATCGGACGGCCGTCCGTGTCGAGCACACGCCCGGTGACGACGATTCGCTCGCCGATGGGAGCACCGAGGTGCTGGACGGTCAAGTCCGAGTCGAAAGGCCCGACATCTTGCTGGCCGAAGACGGGAGCGGTTCTCTCGATGAGCTCGGGGTCTGTCCGGTACAGGTCGTTCGTCGGGCAGCGCTTCGCGCTGCTTCGATACGGGAGGTAGTCAAGGCGGGGATGGGACTCTGGTTGTGAGCCCCGCTCGTAGCCGCCGGCTATCAGGGCGATCTCGGCGTTGATCGCCTCCTGACTGGCAAGTTTTACGCTTGACGGAGGAGTGTTCGCCACGCCAGGAATGGTAGGCACACAGGCGAGCCTGCGCTACGTTGTCTTCCGCTGAGTGAAATACTATCTGTGATGGCAGGAAACACGTCGGATCCGGGTGCGAGCGTCGCAGGCCGGATCTTCGCCCTACTCGACACCTTCGACAGCAGGCATCGATCGCAGCGCCTGAGCGATATCGCACGCCGCGCCGATATCCCGCTGCCGACAGCCCACCGGCTCGTGCGGGCCCTCCTGGAGTGGGGCGCGCTTACCCGTTCGGACAGTGGCGCCTACCAGATAGGCCGGAGACTTTGGGACCTCGGGCTCCTAGCGGCGGTGAACACGGGGTTACGCGAGATAGCCGAGCCGTTCCTGCACGACATCTACGCCGCCACGCTCGCCACCGTACACATTGCCGTCCTCGACGGCCCGAGCGCCTTGTACCTCGACCGGGTAGCGGGACACGCGTCAGTGCCGGTAGTGAGCAATGTCGGGACCCGGCTTCCGCTTCACTCGACCGGAGTAGGCAAAGTGCTGCTCGCTCATGCGCCGCCCGAACTGCAGCAGATGGTGCTGGCCGATCTGAAGCCCGTTACCCCGTACACGGTCGTCAGCCCCGGTCGGCTTAGAGGAGAACTCGCTCGGGTCATCCACGACGGCTACGCACAGACAAACGAAGAGATGACACTCGGCGCTTGCTCGATCGCCGTTCCGGTCCGGGATCATTCCGATCAGGTCATTGCCGCCCTCGGCATGGTGACTGCGAACCTGCGAAGAGACAAGCAGGCAAGCATCGGGGCTCTACAAGTGGCCGCCCAGGGTATCCGCCGCTCGATGTTGTCACTGAGTGGAAGGCGGCTCTAGTCACCCCAGGCATGTCCCGCTACCATCACGGCATGCGCACCCAGGTGGCCATCATCGGCGCCGGCCCATCCGGACTGCTGCTCTCGCATCTTCTCGACGCAGAAGGCATAGAGGCGGTCGTCGTGGAGAGCCGGTCGGAGGAGTACGTGATCTCGCGCATCAGGGCTGGCGTGCTCGAAAGCGCTGTAGTTGACCTGCTCCGCCAGGTCGGACTAGGCGAGCGATTAACTAGACAGGGTTTGGAGCACGGGGGAATCTACCTCCAATGGCCGGGGGAGCGCCACCACATCGACTTCGTAGATCTGATCGGACGCGGCGTTTGGGTTTACGGGCAGACCGAGCTCCAAAAGGACCTCGTGGCCGCACGGCGCTGCGCCGGCCAGCCAATCGACTACGAAGTCTCCGATACCGCAGTCCACGACATCGACACCGACCATCCATCAGTCACCTATTCCGACCGGGACGGACACCCGCAGCGTATCGACGCTGACGTCGTCGTGGGCTGCGACGGCTTCTACGGTCCGAGCCGGGAGGCGATACCGGGACTTCGCTCTTGGGAGCGGACGTATCCTTTTGCGTGGCTCGGAGTGCTTGCAAACGTCGCTCCGTCTACCGACGAACTGATATACGCATGGCACCCTTACGGCTTTGCGATGCACTCGATGCGTTCGCTTGAGGTAAGTCGTCTCTACCTCCAGGTTGACCCCGACGACGACATCGCCAACTGGTCTGACGATCGAATATGGGAATGCCTCGCACGCCGGCTTGGCCATGGCGAAGGCGACTGGCGTCTC
>JAKBBS010000187.1 GCA_021808425.1 Actinomycetes bacterium | reverse complement strand
CCTCGACGGTTATTTCGCAGAGTGGACGGCACGCTACGATCCCCACACCGTGATGGCCCGCCTGCAGGCTCACGGTGTCCGCGCCGGCGCAGTGCAGAACCCGCAGGACCTGAACGAGGTCGACCCACAGCTGGCCTGGCGTGGCACCTTCTTCGAGATGGACCACCCTGTCATCGGACCAGCTCGCTTCGAGGGCTTCCCGGCGTCGATGTCCGGTCACGGCCCGGACCACTGGAGGTCGGCGCCGTTGGTCGGCGAGGACAATGCCTACGTCTTCGGCGAGCTGCTCGGCATCGACAAGGCCGAGATCGACGAGCTGGCCGAGGCGGGGGTGATCTGACGTGACGGTTCAAGATCACCCGCTTCCCCTCGGCGCGCCGATATGTGATGGCCTGACCGTGGTCGAGATCGCCGAGGACCCCGCCGGCGAGCTGACAGGCAAGCTGCTGGCCCAGTACGGAGCCCGGGTCACCAAGGTCGAGCCTCCCGAAGGCTCGCCGACCCGGCAGATCGGACCGTTCGCCGGTGGCGAACAGACTCCGGACACGAGCTTGACGTTCTGGTACTACAACACGTCGAAGCGATCGGCCAAGGCGAGCCTGCCTGGCGACCAGGAAATGCTCGACGGCCATCTGCGCGACGCCGACGTTCTGATTCTGTCTCTCACACCCGCCCGCCAGCAGGAATTGGGAGTCCACCCTGCAGTGCTCGCCGCCCGCCACCCACGTCTCGTCGTGTGCGCTATCACCCCGTTTGGCCAGGACGGCCCCTGGTCGGGCTATGCGAACTCGGACCTTGTGGCCTTAGCGGCCGGCGGCCTGCTCAATAGCTGCGGCTACGACGACCACTCGATCCCCCCGATACGCCCAGCTGAGAACCAAGCCTACCATGTCGCGGCGAGCTTCGCCCACATATCGATATTCCTGGCGCTGATCGAACGACAGCAAACCGGTAGCGGCCAGGTCATCGACGTGTCCGTTCACGACTGCGTAGCAGTCAGCCCGGAGCTCGCCAATCCGTACTGGTTCTACCCCAAGGCGCTGGTCAAACGACAGACTTGCCGTCACGCGCAGCCTTCGCCTACTCAACCCGCCTTGTTCTCGACGCTAGACGGGCGCTACGTCTACTTTGCTCTCATCCTCGGCGATATAAAACCCTGGCAGAACCTCGTCGAGTGGATGGACGGATTCGGGATGGCCGCCGATCTCACCGACGCCGGATACCACGAAGTGTCCTTCCGCCAGGCGAATTTCCCTCACATCCAGCAGATGATCGAAGCGTTCTTCATGGTTCAAGACGCGACCACCATCTACCACGAGGGCCAAGCTCGCGGGCTTCCGATCGCGGTCGTCAACTCACCCGACGACGTTCTCGAAGACGAGCACCTTGCGGCCAGAGAGTTCTTCGAGACTGTCGCCCTTCCCGACGGTCGACCCGCAGTGTTCCCGGGCGCCCCTATCCGATTCTCCGCTCATCCTGCGGTCGCGCAGTCGCACGCCCCGCTCCTGGCCGGCGGCGACGAACCGCCACCGGCTAAATGAACGACCGCCCCGCGCCTGTTTCCCAACCGCGCCACGCCACCACGAACCTGTCTCCCCCCGAAGTTGCTGCGGTCAGAACCGGCGAGGACCTGGACTGGGATCGCCTCGCGCGATACCTGAGGACTCTGCCCGAGCTGCGTGAGGCCCTGGTCGACATAGACGGCCCTTTCAGCGTGGAGCAGTTCCCGAACGGGTCCGCCAACCTGACCTACCTACTGCACCTCGGCGCGACCTCGATGGTTTTGCGCCGACCTCCGTTCGGGCGGATCGCCCCCGGGGCGCACGACATGAAGCGCGAGTACCGGGTGCTGTCACGCCTGTGGCGTTCCTATCCCCCGGCGCCCCGAGCGCTTCACCTGTGCACCGACATCGACGTCGTGGGAAGCGATTTCGTCGTCATGGAATACCGCCGGGGGGAGGTGTTGTGGGGTCAGCTGACGCCCTCCATGGCGGCGCTGCCGGATGCGTCGCGCCGGGTCGGCCGGGCGACCGTCGACGCACTCGCCCAGCTTCACATCCTCGATCCGAGCGAATGCGGGCTAGGCGACCTCGGGCGACCGGAAGGCTTCGTGGCTCGCCAAGTTGACGGGTGGGCCAAGCGTTGGGAGCTCGTGGCTTCCGAAAGCGAAGCGACGCTCATGGGCGACCTCGCGGTCGCCCTTGCGACCCAGATGCCCGAAACTCAACGGACCTCGATACTCCACAACGACTTCAAGGTCGACAACTGCCAGTTCGAGCCCGGAAACCCCGACCGCGTCAGCGCCGTCTTCGACTGGGACATGGCCACCCTCGGCGATCCGCTGATCGACCTCGGCACGCTCCTCAACTACTGGCCCGACCCATCCGACACCGCCGACGACAAGCCGATAACGCCGCCCGGCCTGGACCAGATGGGGCTTCCGACGAGGAGCGAGGTCGTCGAGCAGTACAGCGCCGTCACGGGGCTCGACCTGTCGAGCGCGCCGTGGTACGAGGCGTTCGCGTGCTTCAAGACTGCGGTCGTCGTCCAACAGCTGTACGCTCGCTGGGAGCGCGGTGAAAGCAAGGACCCTAGAATGGCCGACCGTGGGGCGTGGGTAGCCCCGATGGCCCGCCGGGCCGCTCGAATCCTCGAAAGGAAACCGACCTGATGGTCGACGATGCGTCCCCGCTGGCTTTGGCCGGCAAAGTTGCCCTGGTCACCGGAGGTACCCGAGGACTCGGCCGTTGCATGGTTGAAGCGTTTGCCGACGCCGGCGCCAGTGTCGTAATATCTAGCCGCAAGCTCGACGCATGCGTCGAGGCTTCGGAGGCGGTGCAGAACCGGACGGGACGGCGCTGCCTCCCCTACGCATGCCATGTGGGCCGCTGGGACGAGATACCCGGGCTGATCGAAGCGGCGTACGAGGAGTTCGGACGCCTCGACGTGGTCGTCAACAACGCTGGGATGTCGCCTCTTTACCCGAGCCTCGACGCCGTCACCGAGGAGCTCTTCGACAAGACGGTAGGCGTAAACCTCAAAGGACCTTTCCGTCTGTGCTCGCTCGCCGCTACGCGTATGAAGCAAGCGGGAGGGGGCTCGATCATCAACGTGAGCAGTATCGCAGCGGTGCGACCCACACCGAGAGAACTTCCCTACGCAGCGGCGAAAGCCGGCCTCAACGTGCTCACCACCGGCTTCGCGATGGCGTACGGGCCCGAGGTTCGTGTGAACACGATCATGGCCGGCCCGTTCCTCACCGACATTTCCCAGGCCTGGGACATGCAGGCCTTCGACAAGCACGCCGCTGCGTTCCCACTCCGGCGCGCCGGCGAACCCGCCGAGATCGTCGGCGCCGCGCTCTACCTTGCATCGGCCGCGTCCAGCTACACCACGGGCACCGTGATCACCGTCGACGGCGGAAGCTCAATCGCCCGCATATAGCGGGTAGTACGCAGCACCATGTCCCATCTCCCGAGGAGAAGCCCCCGACAACTATGAGAATCCACATCGACGAGAACCTATGCGCCGGCCACGGTCGCTGCTACACGCTCGCGCCTGAACTCCTCGAAGCCAACGAAGAGGGTTACCCGACTGGCTTGGGCGACGATATCGACGTCGCTCCATCATTGGAGGAAGCAGCGCATCGGGCTATAGCCAACTGCCCCGAAGGCGCCATAGCCGTCGTGGAAGGCCTCTGAGGGTAAAGCAAGCGCCTGCAGGGCGGCGGCTCAGGCTGGATCCCACTGTGCCAGCGTCACTTCGTCGCTGAGCACCTCGAAACGCGCCCGCATGGCCTGACCGCAAACGAGCGCCGGCGCGCCGTCTAAGTAGCCGACCAGGCGTGCGCCTGGGGCATCGTCCAAGTCGACTAGGACAACCGTATACGGGGTCGGAAAGTCTGGGTGGACCTGATGGTGGACGACCGTCCACGAGTGAAGCCGGCCTAGGTTGGAGATCGTCTTCCAGCGGGTGTCCCAGCTGCCGCAGTCGTGGCAGTAGGCACTCGGCATGTGCAAGATAGCGCCGCACGAGCTGCATTCGAGTAACCGGAGCTCTCCCTGGCGCGTCCCTTCCCAGAAGCCTTTCGTGTCGATGTCCTCTGTCTCGGGGAGAAGTCTTCGTGGCACTTCCATCAGGCTGCCCTGAGGATCAGCGCGCTGCCAGGAGGCAAAGGAGTCGAGGTGACGAGGCACGTCTCGGCGCCGTCTACCTGCGACGTCGAGGTACCCCGGATCTGGCGGACCGCCTCGACGATGTGGCTCATCCCGTGAACGTAGCCATCCGAAAGGTGGCCCCCGCTTGTGTTGATAGGTATCACCCCGCCCAGGTCGATGGCGCCGCTCGCGACGAACGGGCCGCCCTCGCCTTTGGCGCAGAACCCGAAATCCTCCAGCTGCAACAAGACAGTGATCGAAAAGCAGTCGTAGAGCTGAGCGACGTCGATCTCGTCCGGGCTCATCCCTGCCCGTGAGTAGAGTCTATCGGCCGTCGCCTTGGCCGGCAGGGTCGTAATCGTCTCGCGCATCAGGACCGGGAACTGCACCCCCGGCTGGGGATTGCGCGGGCTGCCTTGCGCGACGGCCCGGATCAAGGCCGGACGGTGCGGACCGTCCTTGGCCCGCTCGGCGCTCGTGACGACCACGGCGCACGCCCCATCGGTCTCCAGGCAGAAGTCGAATAGCCTCAGCGGGGATGCGATCATCCTCGCTTCCAGATAGTCGTCGATGGTGAGCTGGCGGTCATACATCTGCGCTCCGGGATTCGCGTTGGCCCGTGCGCGGCACGTGAGAGCGATCTGGGCGAGCTCTTTTTCCGTGGTCCCGAATTCCGCCATATGGCGTTGGGCTATCAGGGCGAAGATCTGGCCGGACGTCAGGAGGCCGTAAGGTGCGAAGAACTCGTCGTAGGTGTTGTTCCCTCCGACTGTTCGCTGAGTGGCAGAGCTTCGGCCGTAACGCCGACCAGAGCGGCCGTTCAGCGAACGGAAGACCAACACGTTCTTGGCCATGCCGGCCAGGATCGCAGCGACCGCCTGGCCGACCATCGCGCACGGCGCGACCCCACCCACGCTGACGTCGCCCATGTAGGCCAGGTCTCCGATACCCAACCCATGCACCAGGTCGTTGTGGCGAACGAGGTCCAAGTCGCAGCGCACGATACCGTCGATATCGCCCGGTGCGAGCCCGGCGTCGTCTATCGCCGCCAACGACGCCTGCAAGGCGAGCGTCAGGTCACTCCGACCGGAGTTGCGGCTGAAGTCCGTCGTGGCAATCCCGGCTATCGCACACCTGTCTCTGTGCGAGAACGCTTCGTCAGTCACTCATCGCCTCCCAACAGTATTCGTTATCACAGTTTGGAGCGTATCCGCTACTTCGCAGAACCGTTCGTTGGCGTTTGCGCCTGGCGGACTGACGTCTTGAGCCCAGAACACCAGGCTCTTGAATCCCGCTTCGACGTACCGCGACACTAAGGCAGGGTCAGTGGAGCGGACCCGGACGTGACAGTCCACGCTACGACCCTGAGCCTCGCTCAGTTTCGCAAGGCTGTCACGCAGAGCGACGGCGTGTTCGAAGTCAGGGGTTGCCGAGCTGAACCATGCGTCCGCGAGCGACGCTGCGCGTTGTAGTGCCGCAGGACTGTTGCCACCTGTGACGAGGCTGATCTTGACAGGTCCGGGGCAGACGGCCACGTCACGGAAATCGAAGTGCCTGCCGTGGTGATCGAACCGGCCCCCCGCCCATGCGCGGCGCAGAACGGCGATGCTCTCATCAAGGCGGCCTGCTCTTTCGGCGAACGGCACCCCGAGAGCCGCGAACTCCTCCCGGAGCCATCCCACCCCGACCCCGAGCATGAACCGGCCTCCGGCGATCGCCTGAAGCGTGGCAGCGGAGCGCGCGGTGACGAGCGGGTGGCGCAGGGGGAGAAGGTAGATGCCCGTGGCTATCCGGATCCGAGACGTCTGAGCGGCGACCGCCGCGAGCGCAACCATCGGGTCGACGAGCTGCGTGGAGCTTTCGACGATGCGGCCGGAGCGGAAGTCGTCGGTAGCGAACTTTTCGTCGGCGCTCTCGGCGGCGTCGTGCGTCGGGTGGACCGAACCGTAACTGCCCGGGTCGATCAAGTGCTCACCGAGCCATAGGCTCCCGAAACCGGCACCGTCCGCCGCCTTGGCGACCTCGACGAGACGAGCCGGGCTCACGTCGTAGAGCGACACCCCCAAGCTCACCTGCCCTGGCACGGCCGTTTGCGACGTTTCGGTCACTCGAGGTGGTAGAGCTTGGCGGCGTTGTCGTGGAGGATAGCCCGCAGGTCCGCTTCGGCTATACGGCTGAGGCCGTCGGCGATGAATCGCCGCGGCGACACCGCAGAAGTCGCGGGCCCCGGGGACATGCTCGTCGGGTGCGGGAAGTCGCTCTCGTAGAGAATCCAGTTCGACCCGAGCTGCTCCACGGCTGACTCGACCGTGTCCGTCTCGAACCAGAAGCAACCGTACATCTGTCGTAAGAAGTATTCGCT
>JAKBBS010000186.1 GCA_021808425.1 Actinomycetes bacterium | reverse complement strand
GCACACAGCTTGTCCACTGACCTGAGCAGACTAGGCATGCCACGAGTCCACGCCCGCGTGTGACTAGTCTGTGGACGCTGACCGATGCGGCCGAAAGAGAGGTAAAACTTGCCAGGCGACGAGCCGGATCCACTTCGCCGCCGCGTGTATAGGTACCCGCCGGTGATTGAGGCCATGTGCCGACTCCAGTGGTCCACTCCGATCAGATGGGACCTCATGACGCCCGGCCAAGTCAACGAGCGGGTCCGGCGCCAGTACCCAGCGGAGCCAAAGGCACAGTCGAGCCTTCGAGCCAATCTTGAACCGGGAACCAACGTCGCGCTCCAACTGACGGCCGGCCCGCAGCAGCAATTGGTGTTCGGGAACGAGGAAGAAAACCGCCTACTTGTGATTGCCCCAGACGCGGTCTCCGCCCACGGACTATCGCCTTACGAGAAGTGGCCGTCACTGCTTGGCCGTTTTGACGACGGACTTCAGTTGCTACGCGACCTGCTGCCGACCGGTGACTGTGTCTCGATGGTGGGCTTGCGGTTTATCAACAGGATCACAATTGAAGAGCAGCGTTGGGACTTCCCGGACTACGTGAATCTCGACCTAAAGTTGCCTGATGGCATTCCATCTGACATAAACAGCTTTTTCCAGCGGACAGAGATTCCCTACCCTGGCGAGAACACGGTCTTGGCGCTGAGCTGGGCGACGGTGGCGCCCGACATACCGGGAACATGCGCCTTCGTCCTTGACTTGGATTTCGTCCATCAACCAGGCGTTCCGATCAGTCAGGAAATGGCCAAGGAGATCCTGGTGGACTTAAAGACAAAAGAGGGACGGGCCTTCGAAGCCTTGATCACGGAGAAACTGAGGGAGCGCTTTGTCGAGGTCAGCTAGTACGACGCAGGGTATGAGCAGCGCGTCCGCTTCTCCGTACTCGTTTTCCCACAACAAGGTAGTACCGACGTCCTTCACGGCTCTGCCGCTCCTCCTCGTGTCAGCTCTACCGACTACTGGGCTTGTGCCGAGCGCCGTCTCGGCGATTGGTCAACAGCTTGACCTCCAGCGGGTCACGAGTTCGGCGCTACTTGATGAGATTGCGGAGAAGGCGGGATTTGCCTACTACCCAGATGTCATCGCGCCATTGCCACCACCCACGATGACGCTGATGGGGACCGTCACGTTCGTCCAGACCGATCTGCAGATGCCGGAGTCCGCCGACGACTTTGACTATCTGACCTGAGGTAAAAGCAGATGTCAGGGTGGTATGAGTTCGTTTCAACCCGTGCCCTTGAGCAAGGCGACCTACTCCGTGAAATACCCGTGCCGCAGGTAGTCGAAGTCCAGTGGCCTCTGAAAGAGGGCGCTCCGGTCAAGGTGCAAGTTGCGCTCAGAGACCTAGTCGTGCTCACGCAGTCCTGCGACCTGGAGACTGACAAGGTGGACGAGGTGCTCGTCGCCGTTGTCCTTTCCTATCAGCAGCTCTGGAATGTGAGCGGCGCGACGAATTCCTTCCTCAAGAGCAGCGGGTGGCGGAAGTCCTTGCGTCAGGGGGAGCAGCCCGCCTACTGCCTACTTCAGAACCTCGACGGGGCGGCAGCGGATCACTACGCCATCGCTGACTTCCACCACCTCTACTCCCTCCCGAAGAAATTCCTGGAGGAAGCGGCCGAACAGCGGCCGAGCCGACTCCGTCTGATCGCTCCGTACCGGGAACACTTGGCCCAGTCATTCGCAAAATACATGATGCGCGTCGGGCTCCCGATCACTTTGCACAGCTTCGACGACGTTAAGCCGGCCTGACCGCTCAACCAGCGAACGTGACTCTTAAGTATCTTGGTCTCGGCTGCGGGGCATAGATAGAGCCGCGCCAACGCGGCAAAACGGTGCGCCATCCTCCCCTGGTGCGTCGCGCCGGTACGTGTCTGCTCTTCTTGCCAGACCGGCTAATCGCTAACCGCTAACGATCCCCCTGCGGGCGCCGAGAACTGCATGTCGAGGGTAAGCACCGACTGTTACTGTGTAGCCGGATCCCCTCATCTACTGGGCGAGGCGGGGGGCCTAGGGAGTTGGCGGCTCCTGACGGCGCAGCCGATCTGCTTGACTCTGACGTAACGTCAGGCTCTATGGTGATCATGCCGGCGCACCCGCGACGTCAGAAGTGAAGGTGACCGATCAAATGACGGCGCAGCAAACCCGGGCATGGAAGATCGGCTAGCTGGCCGCCGAAACCGGGCTGACCGTGAGGGCTTTGCACCACTACGACCATCTCGGCGTGCTGCGACCCTCGGCGCGTACCAGCACCGGCTACCGGCTGTACAGCGAGTCCGACGTCGAGCGGCTCTACCGGGTCATGGCGCTACGCCAGCTCGGGTTGCCGCTCGACGCTATCGGCGCGGTTCTCGACGGGCAAACCTCGATCGGCGAACTGCTCGACGCTCACAGGGAGCACCTGGACCGTCAGCTGGTCGCCATGCGAACCCTGCGGGCGCAGCTCGCCACCGTCGCTGCCGCCGGGCGAACCGGCGACGCGGCCTCGGTCACCGACTTCTTGGAACTGATCCGAAAGGTGATAACCGTGGACGACACGATCAAGCAGTACTTCAATGATGAGCAGCTGGCGCAGCTGGCCGAGCGCCGCGCAACCCTGGGCGAGGCGGCCATCGCCGAGGTCGAAGCGGCATGGCCGACGCTCATCGCCCGGGTGCAAGCCGCCGTCGACGCCGGCGTCGACGCGTCCTCAACCCAGGCCCAACAACTGGCAGCCGAGTGGATGGGCCTGCTCGAGCAGTTCCACGGCGGCGACGAGGACCTCCACGGCTCTCTGTATCGGATGTACGCCGAGAACACCGAGCGAATCGAGGCGCAGCACGGCGGCCCCCCGCCCGCCCTGATCGAGTTCATCAAGGCCGCCACAACCGCACGGAACTGACCGGGGCCCCGGGCGGTGGCGGTAGCCGCAACGACCGCCGCCACCGGCCCTGCCCGCAACGAAATCGGCGCTGCGTTACGGACGACGACACCGTCGTCGACGTCCTCCGCCAAACACGAGCAATCATCGGAACACCAAACTGGCCACCCTGCCAAACGATTTGTTGCAGTTATTGCTGTTCCGTTGGTAGTCTGTCCGCGTGGTCATGGTTGCTGGTGAAATGAGCGTGTTGGTGGCAGCTGACGCGGATGCACGAGCGAGTGCGGCTCGTCTGGCGGCCGCGGTCGATCCGACAAGTGACTTCGGCGCTGCGGTCCACGAGATGTTCGAGGGCGTGGCAAACGGCGAACAGTTGGTCGTCCTGCGTCCCGGCCAAGAAGTAACGCCCGCTGGCGCCGCCGACCTGTTAGGGGTGACCCGGCAGTTCGTGGATCGGCTGTTGGCTGATGGCACCCTAGAATTCCGCCGCCTCCCGGGGAGCAAGCACCGGCGGATCAAGGTCGGTGACGTGTTGGCCCTTGCGGAGGAACGAAGCCGCCGCCGGCAGGGTTCGGACGCGATTCGTGCGGTGTTGGGATCCCCGGCTGATCGGGGGTGAGTGGGCGTGATCGGGTGTTCGTTGACGCGAACGAGCTGTTCCCATTCAGCGTCATGGACTTGGTGCTCTCGTTGGCCGAGGACCTGTTGATCGACTTCGTATGGACCGACGAGCTCCTCGAAGAGTGGGAGAGGGTGATCGTCCGTGAAGGCACGCGGACCCCGGAGACCGCTAGGTCGGTGTCAGCGGCGATCCGCCGATTCTTCCCAACGACCCACATTGACCCGACGACCTACCGAGACCGGACGCAGGAAGTTCCGGGCCGAGACCCCGACGACAGAGTGCATGCGGCCGCATGCGCGTTCGGTGGCGCCACGGTGTTGCTGACTCGGAACCGACGTGACTTCCCCCGCGAGTTCCTCACCGAGCACGGCGTGATTGTCTCGTCGGCGGATGACTACCTAACGGGCCTGCTTTGCCGCCAGCCGGTAGCATTCGGGTGCGGCGCTGTAGGAGTGAGGGCTGCCTGGCCCTGTGAGCTGGGAGTTGGGCTATTGCCCTGAGCTGTGTGTCTGCCATTGTCCTCTGTTCTGATGGTGCCTCTTGATCAGTTGAGCAATCGCTTGAGGTTTGCGGTGGTTTGTTCGGTAGTACGCTGTCGTTTGACGGCCCGGGTGAGTTCAATCAAAATTTGCCCGGTTCGCAAGACGTCTTTGAAGCTTGGAGGGAGGGTGCCGATGGATTCGTAGCCGGCAAGAAGTGCTCGGGCATCAGCCGGGTCGGTCCAGGTTCGCAAGTCGAGGGCGGGGTGGCTGCGGTAGGCGTCCCCGAAGTCGATGAGGCCGGTGAGCTGGGCGGTCAACGGGTCGACGAAGGTGTGCTCGGGTCCCGGGTTGGAGTGGAGCGCGACTGGGGGCGTGTCGGTGGGGGTGAGCTGGAGGCGTGCTGCAGCGATCTCGCCAACGTTCAGGCAGTCGTGCCAACTGTCGGTCGAGTCGAGCGATGCTGCGAGTTGGTCAAAGAGGCGAGCGAAACGTGTTGTGAGGTCAGCGGCACTGCGGTCGCCGGGCAGCAGATCGCTTTCGGCGAGCCTGGACTGGTCGATCTCGTGGATCGACCGCATGGTGCGACCGAGCTCTTCTAGGACAGTTACACGCCGGGCGGCGCTGAGCGTGACTTTGGCTACCGTGACGCCCGGTACACGAGTGAGACAGATGTACTCGATGCCCTCGACGTGCCCGTGTCCTAGCGCTCGCGGAACGTGGATGTTTCCGTGACGCTCGAGTTCGGCTAGGAAGAGGGCCTCTTTTTCGAGGCTCGTGCGTGGGCGGAGCCGATGCGGGCGTTGGGTTTTCATGACGATGCCACCCTCGAGGAGGTAGGCGCGGGCCTCCCCGCCTGATTCATCGATTTGGAGCAATCGGCCAGCGGCGGGTGCATGCCGGCGGGCGGACCCTACGACGACTTCCTCGTTGAGAAGTGGATCGGGGGCGTCGGGTTGGAGATAGGTGTCGGAAAAGGCCAAAGATCTCACTTCTTTCTTGTTGACAGCTGTACGGTTTCCTGCGAGCCGGCTCGTGAGTCCAGTTCATCGCAGCTGGGGTGGTCCGGCGAAATGTCGTTGCAGTCCCAGCCGGCCGCATCGAGATCGGCCAGAGCGGCGAAGAGTCCGCCGGCGGTGGCAAGAACGTCTGGCGGGCCTTCTTCAACGATGCGGCCGCCGTCGATGACGACGACGCGATCGGCTTCTTTAGCCGTTGAGATGCGGTGGGCAACGGTCAGCGTCGCGCAGCCGTGCCGGCGTGCGGTGTCGCGCAAAGCGGCCCTGAGTGCAGTGTCGCTGGCGGAGTCGATGGCGGCGGTTGCCTCGTCAAGGAGAAGCACTGCCGGTTCGTTCACCAAGGCCCGCGCCAGAGCGACGAGCTGGCGTTCGCCGGCCGAAAGGACCGTGCCGGCGCCCCGTCCTTCCCCTGCGAGTAGGGCGTCAAGGCCGCCGGGCAGGGCGGCGACAAGTGGTCCGAGTCCGACGAGCTCGATCACGCGCCATATGGCCGCATCGTCGATGTCCTCGTCGAAAAGGGTAAGGTTCTCTCGTACGCTGCCACCGAAAAGCTGGAGTGCTTGGGGAACAACCCCGAGGATGGCGCGTCGCTTGTCCTCCTCGATAGCGCGAGGGTCGACTCCAGTGACGCGCACCGAGCCCGATCCTGGAGGGTAGACGCCGCCGATGAGCGACAGCAGGCTGGATTTGCCGGCGCCCGTGCGCCCGACGAGGGCGACGTGTTCCCCGGGACCGACCGAAAGTGATACTTCGTTCAGAACTGCCCGGGCGGGGTCGTAGCCGAAGCTTACTTTGGTCACCTCTATTCGCGCTGTGGTGCAAGTCCGGGCCTGGGCCTCCGCTGGTAGGACATCGGCGGCGAGATCGAGCAGCTCGAAGACCCTTTCGCCTCCCGCTACGGCAGCCTGGACTGACTGCCACTGGTCGCCGAGAGCGATGATCGGTGCGAAGAAGCTCTGGAAAAGTAGGACGAAGGCGGTGAGGGTCCCAAGGTTCACGCCGGCAGCCGCCATGGTGCGCCCGGCGCCGACCCAAACTAGGATGGCGATGACAACCGAGGACAGTAGGTCTGACACCGGGACAAAGAACGAGCTGTACTTCACCGAGTCGCCCTGGGCGACGAGGGTGCGGCGCAGCGCCTGCCGGAACCGGACGACGAACACCGCCTCCCGGCCGAAGGCTCGAAGGGTCTCCACGCCGCCGACGACTTCGGCGAGTTCGGCGTTAAGCCGCCCGACAGCGATCCTGTCCTTGCGCTGGGCATCGCGAACGCGGGTCTGCAAGAAGCGGGTCACGACAAGAAGGGGCGGCAGGACCACCGCCGAGACAGCGCTCAGCAGCGGGCTTAGAAAAATCATGGCGATGGCTGCGGCGCCAAGCGCGGCAAGCTGGCCGACAAGCGTGGCGATACCGTTGGCCAACAGCTCGTCGATCGTCTCGACGTCGGCGGTCGAGCGGCTGATCACTTCGCCGATTGGGGTGGTGTCAAAGTAGGAGGCGGGCAATGTCATCACGTGCGTGAACAGCTGCACCCGCAAGGAGGCGATCGCCGACTGAGAGACTTTGG
>JAKBBS010000185.1 GCA_021808425.1 Actinomycetes bacterium | reverse complement strand
ATCGCCTGTCAACGGCAGGCTAAGCGATCGCTTATCGCAGCCTTGTCCGACGTGCTACACCTGTGCGGATGCGAACAGCCGACTACGCCGGATGACACTGACCCAGCTGGAGGCGTTCGTCCTGGTCGCCCGCCTCGGATCCGTGAAAGCCGCCGCGGACGCGCTCGGGGTGAGCGAGCCGGCGGTATCGGGAGCGCTGGCAGCCCTTCGCCGCCAGTTGGACGACCCGCTCGTCACAAGGACTTCGACGGGTATGGCTCTCAGCCCTGCCGGACAACGCTTCGTGTCGATCGCCTCGCAGATTGTCGGCCTGGCCGCCGAAGGCGAGGCCGCAGTACGCCACGCCAACGGCGCCCCGGAGCGTGTGCGTGCCGCAGCGACTTCGACGGTCGCCGAGTTCGTCGCCCCGCCGCTTCTCGCCGCGTTCAGCGCACGGAGCTCGAACGTCGAGACGACCCTCGGCGTAACCGAATCCGCGGCGATGCCGGCGCTACTCCACGAACGTCTCGCAGATGTGTGCTTTGGTCCACGCCTGGCCGGCGACACCGCTGAAGGGCTGAGTTGTGACCCGATGATGCGCTACGGCCTTGTCGTGGTCGCTTCACCCGACTTCCACCTGGCGCGCAGAGGTCCGCTGCGCTGGGACCGCCTCGTCGGTGAGGACTGGCTCGTAGCTCCGTCGGGCATCGATCCGTCGAGCGAAGTGGGGATGCTCATGGCGCACCTGAGGGTGCCCGAGCGCCAAGTAAGGGTGTTCCCCAACCAGGCCGCTGCCTGGTCGGCGGCAGCAGCGGGTGCCGGAGTGGCCCCGGCCATCTCGCATCTCGTGAACACCGAGATCGAACGTGGTGTCTTGTGCCGCCTCGAGGTCGAATCCACCCCTGTGCAGCTGATGTGGTATGTGAGCGCGCTCAAAGTCGACCGGCGTCCGCCCGGAGTGTCGGCTTTGATGCGCTTCCTCGCCACCACCGAAGCCGTGCAGGCCATGCATAGAAGCGACGGTGCCGTCCCGGCGAGCAGGTTCCGTCCGCCGGTCTACGTGACCATTTGGAGGTAACCCGGCTGGGCCAGATCGAGAGAGGCCAGGCGGTCAGACGGTCACGCGACCGAAGCGGCCTCTCGCCTGACAGAAATGCCGGCGGCTTCGAGCGCAACGAGGAGGTCGTGCGGCGACGTAGACGCCGAAAGCGCACTTTGAACGCTGATGCGGTCATCGACAATCAACTTCAGCAGCGCCTGATCAAAGCTCTGCATTCCGTGATAATCGCCGTCGGCTATCTGCTCGTCGATTGTGTCACCAGAACTGTCCGGATCGATGATCCTGTCAGCGATACGGCCGGTCACGATCATCGCTTCGACGGCGGCTACGCGCGACTGGCCGTCTTTGGTCAACACGAGGCGCTGGCTGATAACCCCTTTCAAGGCTCCGGCTAGTGCCATTCGGACCTGATGGCTCTGCGATGGGGGGAAGAAGTCGATGACACGGTTGATCGTCTCCATCGCGTTGGTGGTGTGCAACGTAGACAGTACGAGATGGCCCGTCTCCGCTGCGGCGAGGGCAGCCGAAACCGTTTCCTCGTCGCGCATCTCGCCGACCAGGATCACGTCGGGATCCTGGCGCAGTACCCGCCGCATCGCCTGGCCGTAATCTTCGGTGTCGGTCCCGATCTCGCGCTGCCAGATCACGGAACGCTTGTCAGTATGGATCACTTCGATGGGATCCTCGATGGTCACGACCTTGCACGCCCGGTTCGCGTTTATGTGGTCGATCATCGCGGCAAGGGTCGTGGTCTTACCGCTGCCAGTCGGACCGGTGACGAGCACCAGACCGCGGTGCTCCTCGGCGAGTTTGGTGACGATCGGCGGAAGTCCGAGCTCCTTCGCTGTCACGGCGACGGGCAACACCCGTCGCAGGACAACTGCAACAGTTCCCCGCTGCATACACGCGTTACCCCTGAAGCGGCCCAACCCCGCCAGCGAGAGGGAAAAGTCAGCCTCCCCCGTCTTTTGGAACTCTGCCCACCTCTGCGGGGGAACGATCTTTGCGAGAACGGCGACCATGTCCTCGGCACTGACAGCGGGGAAAGGTGCTGGGCGCAGATCGGTATTGATCCTGACGCGCGGCAGGCTGCCCGCCCCCACGTGCAGGTCTGAACCGCCGAGTTTTACCAGGTGTGTCAGCACCTCCACCAAATCCCACATACAACGCGTTATCGGCACGGTCGGGCTGGAGCTATAGGTCGACCCGGCCATGAAACCCGACGGAAGCCGACCCTGTTCAAACGGCTTGTGTCGGACCCGGCGTGTCTAAGACGAAGCTCCCGCAGCGGTAGAGGCAAACGGGCCGACCTGGAGTACGAGATCCGAAGAGTTGGAGCAACCCTGGGTCTTCTGCGCGACGAACAAGGCAGCGGTCTGGTTCGGCGGGTAGATCCGAAGTCCCGCCACGTTCGTGAGGCCGCAGCTCGAACCATAGTTCCCGGCCACTACCTCCCGCAGCGTTGCGAACGCCGACGCTCCCGATTGAACAGTGATGGCTGTGACCGTCCCCGGCAGACGGGCAGCTGGGGCACCGATCTGGGTTCCATCTGAACCTGCCACGTACGACACGCCGGGGTACCCGTTGATGATGCACGCCGTCGACGAAGTGTTGGTGAACGTGAGCACGTAGTAGGTGCTGCCGGCTGCCCCGTTCGGGCTGCCGACGCTGGCCGTCAAGGCGCTGGTAGCGCACGACTGCCGCCCCGGGATCGTCGTCGACGTTGAAGTGGTCGTCGAGGTACTCGAAGTGCTAGACGGCGTGGAACTGCCGGCCCCACTCGTCGGGGCGGGAGCGACGGTCGTGGTCGGGGCCGTCGTATTCGACGCTGAAGAACCGTGGCTCGATGAGCTGCAAGCCGCCAGGAACACCCCGCAGGCAGCGACGAAACCGGACCTGACAACCATGGGAGCGCTCCGCCTTCCCGCGGCTCCATCTCTCATCGACACGAATTTCCGCGATCAATCATTAGAAAGGAGGTTACCGTCGCTCCTGTCGTTAGCTGCCATCGAGCGCTGAGATCTCGAAACGCAGGAACTCCGGGTCTCGCCCGACCAGGGACATTCCACACGCAAGCATGACTTTCTGCGAGGCGACGTTGTCGGGAGAAGTACGACCCCTAACGGTGACCACATCGGGATGGTTACGTGCGAAGCGGATGATCTCTCGTAGCGCCTCCGTCGCGAGACCCCGACCCCTGACCGACTCGACCACCCCGTAGCCCACTTCGACGAGGCCGCCCCGGGGCGGTCCGTGAAAGCCGATACCACCAACTACTACGCCGTCCGCTAAAATTTGGTAGTAACCGAACGGGTCCGTGCGGGACCGGCCACCGAAGAACGGCAGCTGGCGAAGGTATGCCATACAAGCCCGCCGGTCGCCGTCCATCGGGTAACCGTCCGCCCACGGGCGGTCGCGGTCGGCGCGTCGCGAAGTAGTCACTCTCTTGGCGACTTCTCTGGTGACCAGCTCCAACTCTAGGGGCTCCACCCCTCCATGATGCTCCAACGGTGAACGAGGCTGCGTCCGATACCTTGAGGCCCTGATGATTTGGAGGTTCGTGTGAGCAAGGCATACCGTCGGCTCGACCTTGCCGCGCTCAAGGCGGCGCCGGTCAGCCCCGGTACACGGCGAAGGATCTGGCGGTTCCTCCGCCCCTACCGGGGACGTCTCGCGTTGTACTTGTTGAGCATCGCCGCAGCCGCAGGGATCGGCTCCGTCCCACCGCTGCTAGTGCGCGACCTTATCGACCGGGGTATCGGCCACCACAACGTGGGCCTGGTAGACGTCATCGCCGCTGCGATGGTCGGCCTTGCCCTGGCGACTACCGCCTTGTCGCTGCTCAACCGTTGGTTCGCGTCGCTGATCGGGGAGCGGATCATCTACGACCTTCGCGTATCGCTGTTCGAGCACGTCCAGCAGATGCCGATCGCATTCTTCACCCGCACCCAGACCGGCTCGCTCATGTCGAGGCTGACCAACGATGTCCTCGACGCGCAGAACGCCGTAGGCACAGCTGCGTCGGTGGTCTCTGACGTGCTCACCCTCGTCGCAACGCTCATCCCGATGTTCGCGCTCAGCCCCTCGATCACTGAACTGGCTCTTGTCGTCGTACCCCCGTTCATAGTTGTCGACCGGCTCCTCGCCGGGCGGATAAGCACAGTGGCACGCCGTCAGATGCAGTTCAACTCGGCCATGAGTGTGACAATGACCGAGAAGTTCAACATCGGAGGCGCCCTGCTCTCCAAACTGTTCGGCCGGCCCTCGGACGAGTCCAAGGAGTTCGCGCAGCGCGCCGGGGCGGTCCGCGACGCAGGGGTGCGCCTCGCGCTGATCAGCCGCTACCTCTTCACAGCGTTGGCGCTCGTCGGCGCTGTCGGCACCGCCGCCGTCTACTGGCTCGGTGGCCGCGAGGCGGCTACAGGGCATCTAGCCGTCGGCACGGTCGTGGCCCTCGCCGCATACGTGACCCGGCTCTACTCACCACTCACCGACCTCGCGAGCACACGGGTGAGCCTGCTCGGGGCGGTCGTGAGCTTCGACAGGGTCTTCGAGGTGCTCGACGCGACCCCGACGGTCGCCGACCGGCCGGGGGCGGAACCGCTCGGGACCGTGTCCGGGCGTGTCGTCGCATCAGACGTCTGGTTTCGCTACCCGGCGCCGGCCGAGGTCTCGGTCGCTTCCTTGGAGTCGCGCGGCGACGGCTCAGACGGCGACCTGTCCGCGGACGTCGGACCGTGGGTCTTGCGCGACGTGTCGTTCGTCTGCGAACCGGGGACGATGACAGCGCTGGTGGGACCTTCCGGTGCAGGCAAGTCCACCTTGTCGAGCCTGCTGCCGCGCCTTTACGACGTGAGCGACGGTTCGATCACCGTAGACGGCACGGACCTGCGGGACGTGACCATGGCCTCGCTTCGCTCCCGAGTGGGCGTTGTCAGCCAGGACGCCCACCTTTTCCATGACACGATCCGATCGAATCTCCTTTACGCCCGCCCGGACGCCTCAGAAGCGCAACTCGTCGCCGCATGCGAAGCGGCGCGCATAGCAGACGTGGTGGCCGCGCTTCCCGAAGGCTTTGATACCGTCGTCGGCGAACGGGGTTACCGCCTGTCAGGCGGGGAGAAGCAGCGCCTTGCCATAGCACGCGTTCTTTTGAAGGACCCTTCCATCGTGATCCTCGACGAGGCCACCGCCCACCTCGACTCCGAGACGGAGCTCGCCGTCCAGCAGGCGCTGGCAGCCGCCCTACATGGTCGGACCTCGGTCGTGATCGCCCACCGACTGTCGACAATCCAGGCAGCCGACCAGATCCTGGTCCTCGATGAGGGTCGCATAGTCGCGCGCGGCACCCACGGCCAGCTGATCGCCGAAGGCGGACTGTACGCCGACCTGTATCAGACCCAGTACCGCCGCGACGAGCTGGCGGGGGCCGGCTGAGAGGTCATCACCGTGAAGGCAGCACCCGGGCAGGCCTCAGTGAGGATGGGGGCGGGCGGTGTCTCCTTTGGTGGTCTCCAGCCAGCGCTTCAAGCCTGCGGCATTCGAATGGATACCGTTGAGCGTCTCCAGCTTCGCCCTGTGCTCCTCTGCGACCCCTTCGATCTGGGCGCCGAAGCGATCGGTGAGCGCATGCGCGATGTCCTCTCCCTCTCGCCACGCCGCCTCGGCTGTCGCCGCCCAGTCGCGAAGCGTCGACTCGGCCTCCCCCAACAGGCCGGCGGGATCCCCGAGAAGGCCGTAGTGGGCGAGGGCGATGCCGCTCGGGCTTCGAGCGGCGAACTTGTGAAGCGAGTTGACCGCCTGGTCCAGGTCGAAGTCGGCGGGGGGCGTGGCGGGACGGAGGACCCCGGCGTCGGGTAGGCGCACACCGACGGCGTCGCCCGCGAAGATGATGCCGCTCTCGCTGTCGTGGAGAGCCAGGTGATGCTTCGCGTGGCCCGGCGAATCGATCGTCGTCAGCGTCCGCCCGGAGCCCACACGAATCTCCTCGCCGTCTTCGAGCACGTGGACCCGCTCGGCGGGGGTCGGATCGAGTCGCCCGTAAAGCGAGTCGAGAAGGTCGCCGTAGACCATCGCCGCTGAGCGGACCAGCCGCTCGGGGTCGACAAGGTGGCGTGCGCCTTTCTCGTGCACGTAGACGGTCGCGTTCGGGAAGGCACGCGCGACGTCGCCTACCCCTCCTGCGTGGTCGAGATGGATGTGGGTCACCGCTATCCCGGCAAGGTCCGTTGCTGCGACGCCGTGACGTGCGAGTGCTTCGAGCAGGGTGGGCACCGACGACTGACTGCCGGTCTCGACGAGCACCGGCGCCGGACCCTCGACCAGGTAGCCGGCCGTCACCTTCTCCCAGCCTCCGAGAAGCGTGTCGACTTCAAGCACCCCGGGTCCTATATAGCTGAGCATGGCTACACAGTAGGTCCACCGCAGCGGCCAGCGCCCGGGGCGGCGTGGTAACGTCCCGGTGGTGGACGGGGCCCAGCTTGGACTGCTGGGAGCGGCCGGACTCGGCGCCGGTTTCATCAACGGCGTAGCTGGCGGAGGCTCCCTCGTGTCGTTCCCGGTGCTG
>JAKBBS010000184.1 GCA_021808425.1 Actinomycetes bacterium | reverse complement strand
TGACCACGGACGCAAACTCCTCGGACTTCGCCCGAAGCGCCTCGCTCAGCCGCCCCAGCGCGGGCACGAGTCGAAAACGTATCTCCGTCGCAGCAGCCACATGCATCGCCGTAGGGAACACGTCGTTGGAGGACTGCGAGGCGTTCACGTGGTCATTGGGGTGCACAGTCGAGCCGAGCTTGGAGGAGGCAAGCGTCGCCAGGACCTCGTTCATGTTCATGTTGGTAGAAGTGCCGGACCCGGTCTGGTACACGTCTATCGGGAATTCACCTGCGTGACCACCATTTGCGACCTCGGCGGCGGCCTCGGTGATGGCCCGGGCGACGGAACCGTCGATGATTCCGAGCTCGGCGTTGACCGAAGCTGCCGCACCTTTGATCGCGGCAAGGGCCGAGATGAGCGAACCTTCGACTCGTGTCCCTGAGATCGGGAAGTTCTCCACGGCGCGTTGGGTCTGGGCTTGCCAGAGTGCACCGGACGGTACCCTGACTTCGCCCATCGAGTCATGCTCTATGCGAAACTCTCTCTTCTCGTCGTTGTTCACACCGCTGAAGTTACTGCGCCGACTTAGCCGGCAGCCACACGACCCCGGTGGCCTAGATTGGCGCGATGCGCATAGGTATCCATGTCGGGGTTTCGGGAAGATCGGACAATGCCGTCGGCGAGCTCGTCGACGCGGCGAGAGCCGCCCACGAGGCGGGATTGGATTTCTGGGTTCCCCAGCTCTCCGACGTCGACGCGCTGACAGCTCTGGCGGTCGTGGGTCGAGAAGTACCGGGGCTGCGTCTCGGTACCGCAGTTGTGCCGACGTACCCGCGCCACCCGATGGTCATGGCGATGCAGGCACTGACTGTGCAGGCTGCAACACAGGGGAATTTGACTCTTGGGATCGGGCTGTCCCACAAGGTGGTTATCGAAGGCGCGTACGGGATCTCCTTCGACAAGCCCGTCCGTCACATGCGCGAGTACCTCAACATCTTGATGCCACTTCTGCACGACGGCCGCGCGGACGTCACCGGCGAGGAGCTGAGCGCGCATACTTTTTCCCCGATGAAGCCTGCAGGAGCCACCCCGCCCCCGGTCGTTGTCGCTGCCCTCGGATCGCAGATGCTGGAGCTGGCAGGCTCGATGACCGACGGCACGGCGCTGTGGATGGTCGGCCCGAAGACAATCGAGAGCCACATCGTTCCAAAGATCACAGCAGCCGCCGAACGAGCGGGGCGCCCTCGCCCCCAGGTTGTGGTCGGCCTCCCAGTCTCGGTGACCGACGACCCCGACGCGGCACGAGCGAAGGCTGCTCAGGCTTTCGGTTTCTACAACAACCTTCCCTCCTACCGGGCGATGCTCGACATCGAAGGAGCGGAGGGACCCGCAGACGTGGCGATCGTCGGCGACGAGTCGACGGTTCGCTCGCAGCTTCTCCGGCTCGTCGATATCGGCGCCACGTCGCTCAGCCTGCCGCTGTTCGGGGATTCGGCCGAGCGGGAGGCGACGATGAGTCTGCTGTCGGAGTTGGCCGAGGGTGGTGCCGCGTGAAAGCCGCTACGATCCGCGACGGGCGAATCGAAGTTCTGGATCACCCCGACCCGGTCCCGGGCCTCGGGCAGGTCCTTGTCAAGGTGCGCGCGGCAGGGCTAAACGGCGCGGATCTCATCCAGGTCCGGGGCCACTACCCGCCACCGCCTGGTTATCCCGTCGACATTCCGGGCCTCGAGCTCGCTGGGGAGGTTGTCGAGCTGGGACCGGGGGCGAGTCGTTTTCGCCTCGGCGATGCGGTGATGGCGGTAGTCGGCGGCGGAGCCCAGGCGGAGCTTGCGGTGCTCCACGAGCGCGAGGCGATGCCCGTTCCGGCCGGGCTCGGTTGGGCCGAGGCGGGAGGATTCCCCGAGGTCTTCACCACCGCTCACGATGCGCTTTTCAGCCAGGCCGGTCTGGCAATGGGTGAACGCCTGCTGGTGCAGGGGGCCGCGGGCGGAGTGGGCACGGCGGGGGTCCAGTTGGGCAAGGCGGCGGGAGCGTCCGTCGTAGCGTCGGTCCGCGACCCCGCGCGGCGCGAGGCCGTAGCGGCGATGGGGGCGACAGCGGTGAGCCCTGACGAGGTGGCCTCCAACGGCCCCTACGACGTCGTGTTGGAGCTCGTAGGCGGACCGAACATCGGTGTGGATCTGGGCGCCCTGGCGATCGGGGGACGCATCGCGGTGATCGGAGTCGGCGCAGGCAGTACCGCCGAAGTGGACTTACGAGTTCTTATGGGAAAAAGAGCCCGCATTCACGGCTCAACGCTTCGCGCCCGGCCTCTGGAGGCGAAGGCTATGGCCGCCCGGCTCATCGAGGCGAACGTCCTCCCCCTTCTCTCGGTAGGCGCTGTCTCAGTGCCGGTTTGCGACACCTTCCCCCTCGAGGACGCCCCCTCGGCTTACGAACGCTTCGCTGCTGGCGGGAAGCTCGGCAAAGTGGTCCTCGTCACGGGAGGCTGAGCTCTCCTGAGCACCCCAACGGCTCCACTCAGCGCCGGGTCCGTGAAAGTACGAAAAAAGTAGCTTCTGCGACACCGAGCAGCCAGCCGACGAGGAGGGCCAGAGACCAGCCCCACGATCCGAACAGGCCGATTGCGACAGACACGACCGCAAGGACCCCGACTAGCGCGACTGCGTACGCGCCGAGCGAGGCCTGCTGTTCGCTGATTTCCCGGGACCGCGACACCTCGGGTGCAGCCACGCGCATCATCGGCAGATCCGCGCGCAGCTCGTCGAGCTCCTCCAAGTCGGACGCTACTAGCGCCGACTCGATCCGCCTCGTGTAATCGGCGGTGTCGATTCTCCCGGCGGCGAAGTGACGTCCAAGCTCTTCGACTGTTCTACGCCGGTCGGAGTCTGAAGCTCGCATAGCCCTTCTCATCGTACCCCTCCGGCCACCAAACCTTCGCTGCGGGCGAGTGCTACGACGCCGGCGATCATCAGCACCAAAGCGAAGCTTTCGGCGCCGAGCGCCCAGACTCCCGTGGCGATCGACTCGTGGAACGCGAATACCCCGATCAGGATGCTGACCACCGGGTCTACGACGGTGATGGCCGGGAGAGACAAGTCGAGCGCCCCCGCCTGGAAGGCGCTCTGCGCGAGCAGCATCCCTCCGACAGCTATGACAATCAGGGCGTAAAGCTGCCAGTGCGCCACCACCCCGAACACTCCCCGGTCGAAGATGTGCGCCGTCGTCTTGGTCAGCGCAGCCGCAGCGCCGTACACGAGACCCGCCGCCGCGCCGAGTGCGACTGCACGCCGGCGTGAGGCTGGACCCTGGCCCCAGGCGACCAGGAGCGCTGTCACGATAGTCACCGCCGAAAGCAGCACCACCCACGTCCCTGGCCGGGTACCAGGACGGCCTGCTGCCGGGTCCGCAACGGCGAGGAACACGGCGAGGCCGACGACGACGGCGATCGCTGCAAGCCAGTCGGAGGACGTGAGACGGCGCCCACTCCACGCGGCGCCAACCGGCAGCGCGAAAAGGAGGCCGGTGACTAACAGCGTCTGGACCACGACGATCGGCCCGTGGCCAAGGGCAACAAACTGCAGAACGTATCCCGCGACGTCGCACGCAACACCCCCGAGCCAGATCCGGTTTCGTGCCAGGCGCACGAGGAGGCCGAGTTTCATCGACTGCTCGGCCGGCTGGTCGATCCCTCCACGGTGCTGCAACACCGATGCCATCGCGTACATGAGGGCGCTCCCTAAGGCGCACAGTACCGCCAGCATGCCCCGAGGCTACTGGGCCTGACAGACTGTGAGCGTGGGCGCGTGGTGGAATGGCAGACACAGCGGGCTTAAACCCTGCGGCCTCGCGGCGTGAGGGTTCGAATCCCTCCGCGCCCACTCCGACCACCACCACTCCGACCACCACCTCCCGCCATCCACCGACCAGCACAGCGTCTAGCTCGTTTCTGACGGTCCGTCAGAAACGATTGATACGTTGTACAGCCATAGCCGGCATAAAGTATCAATCGATTTCGCTCCGGTGGTTCGAGCAGACCGAGAACCCGAGCCGGTAACGCTTTTGTTCCGCGTGCACGACCGCCGAGCTGGCCGAGCTACTAGTCCGGCGAAGCTACCCGTTCCCGTCAGGTCGCATTACGGGGAACTTTTTGCATCATGTCCATGGCGCCGAGCGCCTCGCCTCGGTAGCACGGCGTGTGCCGCGTTTCGGATCGCCGCCGAGCGACCTAACGCTGAGATCATCCAGGTCCTGCTTTGATCCCTTGGGTCAAGCGTGGGCTGCAATGAAGGCGTGGACGGCGAGGACGAGGGTGCCGTCCGTCTCGATGTTCACGATCGTCGCCTCAAAGGGGCCCGCTCCGCTGTCGGCCACAAGCACATGCTCACCTGCCACCGGAAGGCGATCCTCCTCCCAGCAGCCGGGAGGCATAATCGCCCGGCCGCCACGCACCGGAGCGAACGTCAGGTCAGCAACAACCTGAGGCGTATCTTCCATCCCAATCATGGTACCTGTTCAACCTGGTCGCCGGTTGTGCGACGAGGCTCAAAGGCTCGCAGCACGCCGGCGTAGCGATCACCGAGGCTACCCCCGCAGGACGCTGCGTTCTGGCTTAGTCAGCGTCGCGTAATCGGCCGTTACGAAGGGGTAGGGGCAGACGGTGGCGTCGACGTGCCGATCGGAAAGGGGAAGGAGATCGTCGCCGTCAAAGACGTCCCTGCCAACAAGGTCGCATCCGAGCGCTCGAAGGTCGCAGGCTCCGGCCAGCCAGAACCATCGCGTGCTGTCAACTCCGACACAGCGCCGTCGCCGTCTCGTCAGCACAGAAGGCAGATCGAACCCTTCCACGAGCGCCCGATCGCCGGACCGGAAACCGTTCTGCGACTAGCCGAGGCGATCGGACCCAGATACTTGGGGGCTCCCCGGGTTACTCTTCGCCTTTTTTATACCGCTTAGTCCAGCTTGGGCCGGCTCATGACAACTCGGCGACTCTGCCTAGACTCAAAGTCCGGGTCGCTTACGCGGCTCGACCATGATGGTGGGGTGGAGGTCTCCAGTGACGTCGAGCTGCTGGAAGCTCTGCGCGCCGGCAGCGAGGAGGCCTTCCGCCGCTTGGTGTTGCGCCACCATCAGGCCATGGTCCGAGTGGCGCGATCATACGTGACCTCCGCGGCAGTCGCCGAGGAGGTGGCTCAGGAGACCTGGATGGGAGTGCTGCGCGGATTGGAGGGCTTCGAGAATCGCTCGTCGCTGAAAACCTGGATATTTACCATCCTGATCAACCGTGCTCGCTCACGCGGCAAGATGGAGCATCGCAGCATCCCGATTTCATACCTTGCCCCCCTTGACGACGAGGGCGGCAGGAGCGTGGATCCTAGCCGCTTCCTCGGCGGGGACGATCCCTTCGATGGGTCCTGGCGCTTTCCCCCAGCACGCCTGTCGAGCCTCCCCGAGGAGCACATCACCAGCGCTGAGACCCGTGCGGTGATCGACGCCGAGATACACCGCCTGCCGAGCACCCAGCAGCAGGTCGTTACATTGCGCGACGTCGAGGGGTGGTCCGCCGAAGAGGTCTGCGAAGCCCTGGGGCTGAGCGAAGGCAACCAGCGGGTGCTACTTCACCGGGGGCGGGCCCGGCTCCGCGCCCGGCTCGAGGCGCATCTGGCGGTGGTGGTAGCGTCATGACCTTCGACAATCTGCTCTGCAGGGACTTCGTGGAGATGGCCACCGACTACCTCGAGGGCCAGCTGAGTGGCCAGGCTCGACTCGTGGTGGAGCTACACCTCGCCTTCTGCAGCCCTTGTGTCGACTATCTCGATCAGATGCGGGCGACGATCGCTGTCAGCGGAGAGCTCCATGACAGCGATATACCCGAGCCGGTAATGGAGTCTCTGCTCCTCGGGTTCCGGACGCTCAAAGACCAGGCGTGAGAGTGCCCCTCACCGGTCGACTGGGCCTTTAAATGCCGCCAATCCCGTCGCCTGGAGCCCGAGTCACGCCGGGAGCACGACCGAGGATCTCAGCGAGACAGCCAGCCTGAAGGGCTCGCTCGGCGGCAAACGCCCGGTCATAGTCGGCCCCGTTGCGCCGTCCCGCCGCCATTTCACCAGCCAATACAGCCGACCAGTATCCGGCCTCGCCGACCACTCCCCGCGAGGACATCTTGGCGATGAAGTCCACAAGCGGCGAGCCCTGCGGGCCGACCCTCGCCGCAGCGCGCGAGGAGGCGTCCTGGGCGTAGGCAACCCGAGCGCCTTTGTCCCAGCCGGTGACCTTCTCGACCAGCCTCGCACGGGGGGCGACAAGGGAGACCGGGGTCTCGATGATCTCCCCGGCCAGCTCTACTGTCCACAACTCGACACCGATCCACAATGGAAGGTGCTCGATCGTGCAGGCGTGGATGCCGTTGACGCACAGTCCGAGCGGGCCGGTCGACTCGATCCACGGTCCCGGCCCCGCGCTGGCCGGGACCTGCCAGCGGTACCCGGTAAAAGGGGATCGCCCTTTGTCCAACGACTTGTACGCCAGCATTCGGCTCCTTCCCACCAGAAACGATAGAGGACACTCGACGGCGACGCGCCAGCATCGCCGCCCACGCAAGAGAGCATTCGGAAAAAAGTCTG
>JAKBBS010000183.1 GCA_021808425.1 Actinomycetes bacterium | reverse complement strand
ATCCGACAACTCCTCCAATCCGAAACGCTTCGCCGTTCGTAGGTATGTCGAGTGGTATCACTCACTTGCCAGGCATCTAGATCGACGGAGGAACTTTGAACGACGTCCCCACAAGTCCCACAAGCGGATCCCAATCAAGCGGCCGAGGCCGCAACCGGTACTCGCGCGCCCAACGCATCATCGTCGTAGCTGCGTCAGCAGGCGTTACGGCTGCGTTCATCGCCGTCCCTCACGCGTCGGCCGCAGGAACTTTGCCGCCCGCCGCTCAGAGCGGGACTACTGCACACACCGCCGGAATGACAGGAAACATCAGCGGCCTGGTCGACACGGTGATCTCCTCGACCGTCGCCCCTAACGGTGACACGAACCCTTATGACCTTGCCGTCGTTCCGCTAACTGCAGGCAAGCTCGTAGCGGGCGACGTTCTCGTAGCCGACTTCAACAATGCAGCCGGCTCGTCGGGTTCGGGAACCTCCATCATCCAGGTCAACCCGAAGACCGGTTCCTCGACGCTGTTCTACAGCAGCACGAGCATCGCCGGCCCTGTTGGTATCGCGATCAACCCTGCCAACGACTTCGTCTGGGTCGGCTTCTACGGGGCAGCCGATTCTGCGAACGGTGCGCTCGACGGATCCAACTCAGGAATTGGGATCATTTCGCCGGCTGGTTCACTCGTCAAATCTCTCACCGGCATGCCGTACGCCCCTGGCATGTGGGGCCAAGCTGTCAGCGACGTCGGAGGGCAGGTGCAGTTCTACTGGCCCGACGCCGGTAACGCCACGACCGGGACGGGTGGCGGCACAGTGTGGCGCGATAATCCAGCGCAGAGTTTCGCCAACACCGAGCTCGCGTCCGGGCTTACCGCTACGCCCGCAGGTACCACGAGCGCGTCGTCGACTGCGGCCGCTCCCGTCGGCCCCCGCGGGATGGTCTTCGACCCCGCCAACGACACCCTCTACGTTACGAACGACGCCAATAACTCGATCGTGGCGATCCCGAATGCAAACAGTGCTACCGGAATGTCGACTCCCCAGATGGTGCTGAGCGGGGGGCCGCTTTCAAGCCCTCAGCAGATAACTATCGACCCGGCGAACGGTGACCTGCTCGTCGTAAACGGCGCCACCAATAACGACCTGATCGAGCTGACCACCTCTGGGACTGTCGTTGCGACCCGGAACCTGGCACCGAGCGAAGCGGCCGGGGGTCTGTTCGGCCTCACTGCGACGGCGAACGCCGTGGGCGGCATTGCCATCTTCTACGACAACGCCAACGACAACAACCTCCATGAGCTGACCGTCCCGAACAACGGCTACTGGCTGGCGGCGAAAGACGGCGGGGTCTTCACTTACGGCGACGCAGGGTTCTTCGGTTCGGCCGCAGGAATGAACCTATCCTCACCGATAGTAGCCATGGCCCAGACGCCTGACCACCAGGGTTACTGGCTCGTCGCCGCGAACGGCGCCGTCTACAACTTCGGTGACGCGGCCTCATTCGGAAGCCTCGCTGGTATGCACCTGAACGCCCCGATCGTCGGTATCGCCACGGCTCCCGGCGGCATGGGCTACTGGCTGGTAGCCGCAGACGGAGGCGTGTTCAGCTTCGGGAGTGCCGCCTTCTACGGCTCGCTCGGAGGGATGCACCTAAACGCACCGATCGTAGGTATCCGGTCATCCGCAGGTGGGATGGGCTACTGGCTGGTAGCAGCCGACGGTGGCGTCTTCAGCTTCGGGAGTGCCGCCTTCTACGGCTCGCTCGGAGGGATGCACCTAAACGCCCCGATTGTCGGCTTGGTTCAGTCCGCTGGCGACATGGGCTACTGGCTGGTAGCAGCTGACGGAGGCGTCTTCAGCTTCGGCGGCGCCCCCTTCTACGGCTCGCTCGGAGGGATGCACCTAAACGCCCCGATTGTCTCGATCATGCGCAGCGCCAACGCTAACGGCTACTGGCTGGTAGCAGCCGACGGAGGCGTATTCAGCTTCGGCGGCGCCCCCTTCTACGGCTCGCTCGGAGGGATGAAACTAAACGCCCCGATAGTCGGCGGCCGGCTCGGTTAACCGTTAAAGCAGCTAACTTCACGACGAACGCCCGGGCCTTAAGGCCCGGGCGTTTCGCGTTGGCTCGAAGGCCTCAGAGCGCCTTGACGATCTCCGCCATCTTCAAACCGGCCTCCGTCGGATTGTTGACCACGTGCACTCCCGCCGCCGCCAACGCTTCCATCTTGGCGCTCGCGGTGCCTTTGGAACCCGAGATGATCGCACCGGCGTGGCCCATCTTCTTACCCGCCGGGGCGGTCACCCCGGCAATGTAGGCGACAACAGGTTTCGTAACTTGCGCGGAGATGAACGCCGCAGCTTTCTCTTCTTCCGAGCCGCCGATCTCGCCGAACATCGCTATCGCCTTGGTGTCGGGGTCTGCCTGGAATGCCTCGAGGCAGTCGACGAAGTTCGTGCCGGGCACCGGGTCGCCGCCGATACCGACACAAGTTGTGACACCCACGCCTAGCTGTTTCAGCTCGTAAAGTGCCTGGTAGGTGAGAGTGCCTGACCGACTGACGATACCGACTGGGCCGCCAGAGAGTGCAATCTCGCCTGCGGTGATGCCGATATTGCATTTTCCTGGGCTGATTATCCCCGGGCAGTTCGGTCCTAGCAGCCGGGTGGTCGGATAGCTCTCGACGAGAGTGTTGTAAGCACGCGCCTCGTCGTGGGCGGGAATGCCTTCCGTGATGCAGACGATGAAACCGACGCCGGCAGCCGCAGCCTCCAAGATTGCGTCGGCGGCGAAGCGGGGAGGCACCGAAACAAAGCTGGCATTCGCGCCCGTCGCGGCGACGGCTTCTGCGACAGTGTCGAACATTGGTATGCCCTCGACGTCGCTTCCGCCTTTGCCGGGGGTGACCCCAGCGACCACTTGGGTGCCGTAGGCCTTGTTGCGCAGCCCGTGAAAGCGGCCCTGGCCGCCGGTGAGGCCCTGCACTATTACTTTGGTGGTTTCGTCTACGAAGATGCTCATCGGGCGCTCCCTCCTGCTAGCTGCACGGCTGTTCGGGCTGCGTCGAGCATCGTCGGCGAGGAGAGAACCTTCTCCGAGGTGACCGTTGCGAGGATCGCGCGGCCCTCCTCCGCGTTGGTTCCGTCAAGGCGGATGACCATCGGAGCAGAGATGTCGACCCGGCCGAGAGCGGTTTTGATCCCGTTAGCTACTTCCTCGCCGCGGGTTATCCCGCCGAAGATGTTGATGAAGATTGAACGCACTTTCGGATCGGAATTGATCACCTCGAGCGCGTTGGCCATCACCTCGGCGTTTGCGCCGCCACCGATATCCAGAAAGTTCGCCGGGCTACCGCCGACCTGGTTGACGACGTCGCAGGTGCTCATCGCGAGGCCGGCACCGTTGGCGATTATCCCGACGTAGCCGTCGAGGCCCACGTACTGTAGGCCTTTGGAGCGCGCGAGGCGCTCCCGCTCGTCGAATTCGTCGATGTCACGGAAGGCGTCCCACTCGGGGTGACGGTAGGCGGCGTTGTCGTCGAGGGTGACTTTGGCGTCGAGCGCGTGCACCTTGCCCTCGGGGGTGAGGATGAGCGGGTTGATCTCGACGAGGTCTGCGTCGCCGTCGACGTAGCACCGGAAGAGCTTTGCGAGTATGTCGATCGCGCCGTCGACTGCTTCGGGGTCGAGGCCGGCTCGAGCCACCAGGTCTGCGGCGTCCGCCTCGCTGAAACCTTTAGCCGGGTCGATGTGGAGGCGGGCGATCGCGTCGGGGTCCTCCTCGGCGACGGTCTCGATCTCCACGCCGCCCTTGGCGGAGACCATTGCGAGATATTTCTTTGCTGCGCGGTCCAAGGTGAAGCTCGCATAGAACTCCTTGGAGATGTCCGACGCGTGTTCCACCCAAAGGCGCCGCACGACGTGGCCTTTGATGTCCAAGCCGAGAATGTTCCCTGCGTGGGTTCGAACTTCGTCTGCGTTGTTGGCAAGCTTGATGCCACCGGCCTTGCCTCGCCCTCCTACCTGCACCTGCGCCTTGACCACCACCGGGTAGCCGGCGGCGTCCGCCTGGGTCACCGCCTCGTCGACGGTGTCGGCCACGCCTCCCGCTGACACCGGGATGTCGTATCGGGCGAAGTACTGCTTGCCCTGGTATTCGAACAGGTCCACCTAACCTCCTGGATTGACTTTCTGTCGGTCTTTTTCCTGGCCTTCTTCGGCCGGCTCGCGGGCGTCGAGGGTCGCTTCGAGCCACCCGGTTATCTCTCCGAGCGGCGCGCCGGGTGTGAACACCCTCGACACGCCGATGCCAGCGAGAGCTTCGATGTCAGCGTCGGGGATGATGCCGCCGGCGAAGAGGAGGGAGTCGGTAGCTCCACGGTTTCGCAGTTCGTCGACGATCCTTGGGAACAGCGTCATGTGCGCCCCGGACAGGATCGACAGTCCGACAGCGTCCGCGTCTTCTTGGATGGACGTCTCGGCGATCTGCTCAGGGGTCTGATGCAAGCCCGTGTAGATCACCTCGAATCCCGCCTCACGCAGGGCGCGCGCTATCACGCGGGCTCCCCTGTCATGGCCGTCCAGACCTGGTTTCGCGACAACTACCCTGTAAGGGCGCTTCATCGGGACCGATCTTGGCAGGTCCGGCGTCTCGCAGGCCAACCGACACGTTTGTACGCCGCGCTCGAAGGTCACGTAGTAGTCCGCAAAGAATCGGAGGAAACGCCCGTCGATGCGCTAGGAGCATCAGGCGCGTGACAGCGGCGCAAGGGAAAGCGCCAAGTGTTTCTCGCCTACCGAAGGAAAACGCACCCGCGCCTCAGCCTTCTCGCCCTCCCCACGGACATCGATGACTATTCCCTCTCCCCACTTGGCATGGATAACCGCTTCGCCGGCGCGAAGCCCGAGACGTTCCGCACCTCGACCTGCGACGGGACCCCTGCGAGGTTGGCTCAAGGCCGCTTCGACAATCCGGTCTCGGCCCGAAGAACCCTCCAGGCTCGCCCGGCTACCTCGTGCTCGTCGACCGCTCACGTTCTTCACGACGCTCGATGGGATCTCGGACAGAAAACGCGAAGCCGGGTTGTAAAGCGTCTGCCCCCAAAGGCTGCGACACCACGCATTGGTCAGGTAGAGCCTCTCGCGCGCCCTCGTTATACCGACATAGGCGAGTCGGCGTTCCTCGGCCATCTCGTCAGGCTCGGAAAGTGAGCGCATATGCGGGAAGATCCCGTCTTCCATCCCGACTATGAACACTACGGGATACTCGAGTCCTTTCGCCGTGTGCAATGTCATGAGGGTGACCTTCGACTCGTCAGGGTCGATCTCGTCACTGTCGGCAACGAGACTCACCTCCTCCAGGAACTCGTCGATGCCCTCCACTTGTCGGGCGGAGCCGATCAGCTCTTCGACGTTCTCCACGCGTCCGGCGGCCTCGTGGGTGCCTTCCGCCTCGAGCTCGCTTCGGTAGCCGCTTCGCTCGAAGATCGCCTCTAGAAGCTCCGCCGGACCAGATACCGTGGCAGGCCCCGACGCCATCCCGGGAGCGGCGCCCGACAATGCGCCACCTCCGCCATCGCCGGCTCCGATACCCGCCGATTGTCGCAAATCGCCGATCAAGGCGTCGAGGCGTCTGAGGCCACTAAGAGCCTTCCCGGTGACCCCGGCATCTTCGGCGCGGGCGACGGCCTCCGAGAATGTCTCCTTGTTGGCAGTCGCCCAGCGCTCGAGGCGCTCCACGCTCGTATCGCCGACGCCGCGCTTTGGGACATTGACGATCCGCTTGAACGAAACCTCGTCGTCTGGATTGGCCACCGCTCGCAGATAGGCGAGAAGGTCCTTTATCTCACGCCGGTCGTAGAATCGGGTGCCCCCAACCACCTTGTAAGGAATGTCGCGGCGCACAAGTTCCTCTTCTACCGCTCGGCTCTGCGCGTTCGTGCGGTAGAAGACAGCCATGTCGCCCCACTCGTGACACACCCCGCCATCCCCTCCCCGGCGGTGCAGGCTGGAGATCTCAGACGCCACCCAAGCGCCTTCGTCGTGCTCGTCCTCGGCCTGGTAGCAGACGATCGGCTCTCCCCTGCCGCGTTCGGTCCACAGCGCCTTTGCCTGACGGCCGTCGTTGTTTGCGATAACCGCGTTCGCCGCGTCTAGAACGGTCTGGGTGGAGCGGTAGTTCTGTTCGAGCACGACAACCGTCGCGTCGGGGAACGCCTTCTCGAATTCGAGGATGTTGCGGATGTCGGCGCCGCGCCAACCGTAGACGGACTGGTCGGAGTCGCCGACGACCGTGACCTGGTGGTGCTCACCTGCGAGCAGCAGCACAAGCTCGTTCTGCGCGCGGTTCGTATCCTGGTACTCGTCGACGAGGACGTGACGGAAGCGGTGGCGGTAAGCCTCCAGCACATCCGGGCATGCTTGCAGCAGATTGACCGTGACAAAAAGAAGATCGTCGAAGTCCATCGCGTTCGCGGCGTGCAGCCGCTGCTGGTACTCGCGATAGATCTCCCCGACACGGCGCTCCATAGGCGTGCGCGCGGCCGTTGCGTAGCTCTCGAAGTCGACGAGGTCATTCTTTGCGCTGGAGATGTAGCCGGCTATCGCGCGGGGTGGGAACTTCTTTGAGT
>JAKBBS010000182.1 GCA_021808425.1 Actinomycetes bacterium | reverse complement strand
GAGCTCCGAGAGCTTCGAGTTCTTCGCTTCGAGCGGCGAGCAGCTCGAGCATGTCCGAGGTCGCCTCCTCGGCTTCGGGTACCGCCCGTAGCACGAACTGGTAGGTGAACGACTCGGGATCAGCGCGTACCCGCTCGACCACCTCAGCCGAGAAATGGTCCTCGGTTAGCGGGATCTCCGTAGTGAACGCATCGGCGGTGGTGCGGCGTACCTCGATGGCCCGAAAGCCGGCGCTGGCGAGCATCGCGTCAAGGCTGGATCTGGTGAAGAAGCGAAGGTGGGTGTCGTCGAGAAGCCCGAGCGGACGGTACTCGAAGCGGCCTTCGAGCAAGGCGAGGCGCACCGACCCGTGTGCGACGTTCGGTATCGACAAGATCACCGACCCGCCCGGTGCGAGCAGACCCGAGGTGCGTCTGAGCACTGAGGCCGGGTCACGGACGTGCTCCAAGACGTCGGCGAAGACCACCACGTCGAACGATCCCTCGTCAAAATGCTCGCTGAAGTCCATCGACTCGACGTCGCCGACAACGAGCTTGTCGAGGACGGGGCGAGCCTGCTCTGCGGCGTCGGAGTCAATCTCGACGCCTGACACCGCGTTCCCGTTACCGCGAAGGATCCTCGCTAGGTACCCGGTGGAACACCCGACATCTAGCACACGCTTGGCTTGGCCGACGAGCGCTGCGACCATGGCGTGCGAAGTGTTGTCGTTCGACAGGTCGACGTCGGTGTCGTACTTCATCACCAAGATGGTAGTTGCCTGCCGCCGGGGTTGATGGTAGGGGCCATGCGGTGTCGGTGTCAGCGGTGGGCTTGGCCGTCAGCGCCGACGGGTGCCGGGACCGGTGCCGGCTCATTCGACGGGAGGGAGCAGGGCCGAGGTACTGGACGACCACACCGTCCGTCTCCTCGGGGTGGGGCTCCCACAGAACGAACCAAAGTATAGGAGGACCACGATCACAACAATACATTGTTAATCACGATCTATCACAAAGTGTCCGCTGTGCCCTAATACCTCATAGATACTCTCGGGGTGTTGCGGTAACATGGTATCCATGCCTTTGTCTGACTCAAGCCTCGGCGCCCTGGTGGAAGTAGACAGTCGCCGTCGGATATCGCTCGGCAAGCTCGGCCATCACTCCCGCTACCTCGCTACCGTCGACGCCGACGGTTCGATCCTGCTGCGTCCAGCCGTCGTCATCACCGAACTCGAGGCACGGCTAATGACGCCTGCTCTCGCCGACCGGGTTGCGGCTAATCGGGAGGATCCCTCCCGGCTGGTCAAGCGACGCCAGTAGCTCGCCGGGCATCTATGTTTGAGTGTTTGACTACTGCGGTTGTCGTTGTCGTAAGCGGTAGGCGGTGAATCAGCTCAACATCTGACTCCGTTGACGGTCATCGGGCGACCCCGGACATGCGCCCACCCGGTAGCTCTCCTAGGAGCCGCAACACTGTATGGCGGTCTTGCGGCCGTCCCAGGGCCACGGATCGCTCGCCGTCATCGAGATCTCTGAGCCACGCGTACAAGTGGGACAGGTCTCGTCCGAGGTCGCCGAGGTCGGGGGGAGGAATGCTTAACAGACCGATTGCCTCCTCGTCGAAGTCGCCGGGACCTCGTGCCGTGAGCCACCGGTCAACGTCGAAGGGACGGGCGTCCGGTAGCGGTGCCGGCCAGGCAGCACGCTCGGTGTGGAGGCCGTGGAGGTCAACCCATGATTTGAGGACGGCGAGGCGGCGTATGAGGGATCGGTCCAGCTCGAGACCTGGGGTGCGGGCCACCCACACCAAGTCGTAGGCATCGCGGGCTGGGCTACGCCGATTGAGGCGGGCGATCTTCTCGGCCACGTTCTCAGCGAGCTCGACGACGGGCAGCATGGGTAGCGGGCCGCCGTAACGGTCGTGGATCGGCACCTTGACGAACGGCCGCTCAGTTGGGGTCAGCCAGGGGGTCGGTCCAACGTCGATCTTCGACTGAAGCACACCCGCCGGATCGGGTCCGAGGTCGCTTTGGTAGACGATCACGTAGCGGCCGCGCCGGTCGTCGATGCTGTAGGTGAACGGACCGAGTCTGGTGCCGTCGATCTCATTGACGAGCAGGTTGATGACCGTGGCCGGGTCGTCGTCGAGGGATGCGACGGAGAAGTCGAGGTCTGTCGAGAAACGCCCGGCGGTGCCGGCATAGACCTTGCGAAGTGCTGTGCCGCCCTTGAAGGCCACCAGGCTGAGGACTCCACTTTCGAACAGGTGACGCATCAGCAGATCCTGGGCGATGTCGATGACCGCAGAGTCGCGGCCCTGCGGAGACTGGGCTGGCGCGTGGCGTAGGATGTGGCCCTGGGTCAGCCTGACCTCGTAGGGATCTCTCACGACGCGGAACCAAGGTTGGCTGGATCGAACGGCAAGACAGTGTCGGCAACCGAGAATCGAGCGTCGTGGCGTTTGAGAGTGCCCCGGGGGCCGAACCAGATTTTCGGTGCCGACCGCCCTCTCTCGCTGGGGGGGACCAGTCGATCGGCGAGGTGCGGGGCGACCCCTTGGGCGAGATAGGCGAGTCGGACACGCACCGACCGAGGCCGCCCCGCCAGCTCGGCATCGACGTCGCCTGGGGCAGCCATCTCCACAAGCTCGGGCAAGGCATCGGCGACCGCCCTCCACCCCCCAACGTCGGACGGTCGAGCAGCCACGTGCACGAGGACAGTGCCGGGCCGTTGCACCGGGACACCACGGCTTCGCTCAGGAGCGAGGTTGGAGTCGAAGACGACGACCCGAGTGGCGCGGCGCAGGCCTTCGGAGATCGAGGCCCGAGTCTTCACCGCCACCTCGAGACGGTCCGGAGCCCGATCGGTCAGGCCATGGGCGAACAGAGCCGACATCAGACATACCGTGGCGTCGAGCGATGGCCGGTTCGCCAGGGCAGCCCGCAGCTCGAGGTACGGGTCGCCGTGGCCGATGGGTCCGGCGTGGGCAGCGGGGGCGAACTCCCAGACCCCTGCGGTCTGGGTGGGCAGCAGCCAGCCGAGCTTGCGCAAGCGGTCGGCGACGATCCGCGGCTCGGTACGGACGTTGGTGCGGGTGAGCAGGGCGGCGAGTTCGGCGAGCGTGACGACCTGTGGTGCGTCGAGTTCCAGTTCGCCCAGGATCGATCCCAGGGAACGGGGGATAGTGCGTGTCACCGCAGCGCCAAAAATATCAGTATTTGATACAAAGGGCTTTCCCACGACACCCACAGTACCGATTTACGTTCGGGTGTCAACTACTGAGCTCACGAGTTGGTGCGCTCGCTGGTGCGACACGCCGAGGACTTTGCCGATGTCGCGCAGAGCCACTCCCTGTTCGTGCAGCTGCCGTGCGGCACTGCGGATCTCGGCGGCCGCTGCCGCCTGCGCTTCAGCGGAGGCAGCCCGTAGCTCCTCGGAACGACGGAGATGCTCGGCAACATCGTCGGGTAGACGGAAGTCGTAATCGACTGACGATATCCTCCTCGTTGTTCCCGGTCATCACGACTATGAGATCCTTCGCCATAGCATCCAACTCACGCAAATGACGCGCCTGGGTCGAACCCACCCCATCGACGCAAACGAGCCAGAACCGACCGTCACGGGTCACTGTCGCCCGATAACTCGCCATCACTTCCATCACCTCTCGCCCAAGGGAGAGCGAGTGGTTGCAACGTCAGATCGTGGCGAATTGATGTCCGAAACGCCGCCGCTCACGCAGACTCCTAACCTTCGCCTTCGCGGAGCACCGGTCGGTATACCTCTCGAACATACCCGGAGGGTCAGGTCGGAGTGGGTCAGAGGGTGAAGTCGCCGCTCGGGGTGCCAGGCTGTGGGGCGGACGGCATCGAAGTGGTGGGCGGCGGGGGTGCAGTCAGATTAATCGGACCTTGCGTGGCGCAGTAGTCGTCGAGCTCAGTGAGAGCTTCGTCGACGGCGTCGCTTCCACCGCCTTGGCGTCGCTCCGCGTAGACCGCAGCGCCGAGCGCGCGGAGCAGGTCGGATTGCTGGTTCCCGGCTTGCGTGGTGTCGATTCTGGCGCGGGTCTGCGCGACCCCGGCTTGAGCCTTGACGATCGCCTGCTCGGCCTGGGTTTTGACCTTGTCCATAAACCCCATGACTTGTCCCTTTCCCGTGATGTTCGATTAAAACATGTTGCCCAGCGACCCGGCGCCTTTGGACTCTTGGCCCTGCCCTCGGCTCATGTGGCGCTCGAGTGTGGCCGCCAACGCATTCAGGGTTACCGACTGGATCAGGACGGTTCCGTCGCCCGAGATAGTGGCGACCATGGACCCGTCGCCTAACGCCGAGTTCATAATCGAGGCGGCCCCGAGCGCACCGACGCGGGCGACGTTATAAGTGAGGGTGTCCTCGAAGGCAACGATGCAGCCTGTGTGGACTTGTACAGTACCGCCGTAGCTGGCCGGGTTGAGCTCGAGGAAGTTGCCCGCAGCAGCGATGATAAGAGTCCCGGTCCCGGTGAAATGCTCGAGCACGAAACCTTCCCCGCCGCGGACGCCGGCCATAAGCCCGGTGAAAGCGACGTCGAAATTGACTGAGCTCTCGGCCGCTACGAACGCGCCTTTCTCGGTCAAATAGCCTCGCCCGTCGAGCTCGAGCACCCGCAACTCGCCAGGCACCGCACCGGCGAAGCCGACCAGCCCATTTCCTCCGCTCGGCGTGAAGTACTCGAAGGCGAGGTGCTCACCGGCCAGCACCCGCTTGCCCACATCAATCGCCTTGGCCAGCAACCCTACTTTGGCCGGGGGCGCCCCCGCCTGGTTGCCGGCAGGCTGGGTGAGGCGGGTTTCCAAGGATACGTTCTGGGTCTTCCAGAGGAACTTCCCGGGCTCGGCGTAGACGGTCTGGCCCGGAGCGAGCTGGCAGGTGACGCTCTGCAATGCGTTTCCGATGACCTTGTTGGCGATCACAGCGATGCCCCCAGTGCCGATATTCCTATGCCGCCAAAGCGGCCTTCTTTTTCCCCTAATACTTTACTACTGCGCCGCCCTGCTATCAACATTTAGGCGCCGACCTTCTGTCACCCGGACACCAACGCAAGGAAATCGCGTTCCGAATAGCTGATGAAGCGACCTGGCCCGTAATACATTCCGCCGATCAGGTTCGCGCCGGCGAGCACGGCTGGATTGGACTGTCCGGGGGCAGTGAAGTAGGAGGAGAAAGTCACCCACTGCGGGTTGATGTCGAGCTCCATCGCTTCTACCGCCCCGGCTGCTATTAGGAGATGGGCCAGGTCGCCGGGCAGCAGGTCCGGTCCGCCCACGTAGATGAGGTTACCGTAGCGGTCGGTGCCGAGCCCTGAACGCCAGTTGTTACCGATACCGAAAAGGACCCCGCCCCAAGCCCCAACCGACAGGTCGGACGCCGGCTTCCCGCCGTCGACGAGCATCGCCGAATTCTGGCGCACGGAGTACACCGTCGGCGACATCGCGACCTCCGAGCCCCATGCGCCGATCCGCGCCTTGCCATTGTCGTAGATCACCAGCGAGGCGACCCCGTTGACGAGTGCTTTTGGCATCTGCCCCTGCGAATACCAGCCCCCCACGGTGTCTGACATCATGAAGCCCGAGTTGAAAGCGGCCAGCAGTCGCGACCTGTCGCTCGGCGCCACCTGGCCGGAGTAGGTGTAGGTCCCCGGGGGCTGCGAAGGCGGCCCGGCGTAAAGCCTCAGGCTGGTTCGGCTCATGTCCATCCAGGCGATTCCCGCGGGCGCCCCACCGGGGAATGGCCGCAGGGTGGTGGTGTACACAGCGGGCGTCGGACCCACGTTCCGCGCAGCCGGCACCCACTGGCCCTCGCCGGGGGGTCCTCCGGGCCCCGGTACGGGAAGGACGTTCGGTACTGCGCTTCCCTGGCATCCCCCGGGTCGTCCGACCCCAGCGATCGCGGCCACTGACGCCGTTTGCGGGGACCCGGCAAGCGAACCCTGGAATGTGGCATCACCGTAGGCGAGGACGCTGCCGTCCTGGGTGCCCAGCCAGTAGCCGCCCCCGGTGGAGGTGGTGGTCATCCCCACTACAGGCTTCGCCAAAGGCGTGCCCCCACCAGAACCGAGGAACGGCGCGTCGCCGAAGGTGAAGATGCCGCCGTCGGATGCGACTAGCCAGTAGCCTTTGCCGTCTGGGGTGGAGGCCATGCCGACGATTGGTTGGTTGAGGGTCATTGCGCCGGTGGAGCCGTAGAAGGCTGCGTCGCCGAAGGTGAAGATGCCGCCGTCAGAGGCAAGCAGCCAGTAGCCGTGCCCGTCGGTCGTCGAGGCCATGCACACCATCGGCTTGTTGAGGGCCTGGCCGCCCATAGAGCCGAGGAAGGCTGCGTCACCGTAGGAGAACACCCCGCCGTCGTCGGCCATCAGCCAGTAGCCCGCTCCGGGTGCGCCCGGTGTAGCCCGGGTGCTTAGGCCAGAAGCCGTCGATCCTGTTGCGCTAGAGGCCGCGGCTGCCTGGGCAGACGACGGAAACGCCTGCCCAAAAACCAACGCGAGGCTCATCAACGCAACTACAAGCCGCGTCGCCCGGCCGTACGTACCGATCGTCTCCACCACCTCTCACGCTTGTATGTGACTTCTTCGCGCTGCACCTCAAGCAGATTTTCGCCATGACTGCG
>JAKBBS010000181.1 GCA_021808425.1 Actinomycetes bacterium | reverse complement strand
CTGAGCCGTGCGGAGGACGAAGTGGCAGCTGCAGTCCTCGCACAGGTCGACCACAGCGTCGTGGCCCTGAACCGGGCGGCGCGTTGGAGCGAACGCGAGCTGGACGCTTACGAGTCCCTGGCCGATGCGCTCGAGGCGGAAGGTTCCATCGACCGTGGGGTCGAAGTCCTTCCGGACCGCTCGGAGTTCGAAGTTCGAAGAAAAGCCGGCGCCGGGCTTATCAGGCCGGAGCTCGCGACATTGCTCGCGTACGCCAAGTCAGACGTCGTCAAGTCGATGGAGTCGAGCGGTGTTTCGTGCGATCCTGCGTTCGCCGAGGCGGTGCACGCCTATTTTCCCTCGGAGTTCCGCCGGGACTTCTCGGATTTGATTCCCCGCCACCGCCTCTGCAATCAGCTTGCCGCTACCGACGTGGCGGGGGAGATGGTCGACCGGATGGGGATCGTGTGGGCCCATGATTTGGCCGGCGAGCTCGGGAAGCGCCTCGCCGACGTGGCGACAGCGTTTTGGGTTGCCAGGCGTGTGTGTGACGCCGGGAGGCTTTGGGCGCGCCTCGACGAGGCCGCTGCAAGCTTTGAAGCCGCTGAAGAGGCGGACCTGAGGGATCGGTTGAGCGCTGCGGTAGGGAGTCTCGCCCGGGGCTACCTCCTCGAAGGTGCTGTCAGCGCTCCCGGCGAGCGCGCGGAGTCTGATATCGCAACGGTTGCGCGACTCGACAGGGATCTTCCCGGCGATCTTGCGGAGGGGGGCGCGGCTGCGGTGTCGGTGGAGGTCGCAACGGCAGGGGTCGCAGCGGCGGAGGTTGCCACTGCGTTGACGGCGGAGGTCCGGCGGGTCACCCGCCTAGTTGAGCTGCTTCGGGCAGTCAGTCCTCTGTCTGGCAGAGGGGTCAACCTCGCAGACGCGGTCATGGCCTGGGACTCGCTAGGTGCTCCCGGATCGCCGGTCGATCGGATCACGGCGACGCTCAAGTCTGCGATGGAAGCGTCCCCGCCGCCGTCGAAGCTTCTCGTCTGGCAGTCACGAGCGGTTATGGATGACCTCGCCGGGTGGCGCCGGGACGCAGCGCTGCATGCTGTCCGGTCGACTGAGACGGTGCCGTCCGGCGCTGCCACCTCCGACTCGGATGGGCGCGTCGCTGTGGAACTGCTCGCCTCGCCTGCTACGTCGAGCGGGGACCGTGTCGCAGCCGCTTCCCTGGCGCTTCGGCGTCTCCGTCGAGACGTCTCGTAGCGAGCCGAGCAGCTAGACGGCCGCCTTCTCGGTGACGACTAGCGTCTGGATCGACCTTCCGATCGTTGCCGCCGAGTCGAAGATCCTGCTCTCCGCCTGGCCGAAGCCGTCCCCGGAGATGTTGCTTTGCATCTCGAAGCCGACCCAGTCGCCCCTTGGCGTCCTCGCCAGGGCGGCTGTGAGGTCGGCGTTGATGAACGTATGGGTTTCGAAGTCGAGGACCCGGCTGATCCCGTTCGCGAAGTCGGCTGCAGAAGCAGGCGACCATGGGCCTTGTGTGATGGGGTGCGGATGGTAGAAGCCGCCGTCGAAGCTGTAAAGAGCGTCGGCCACGCGACGACCTATCGGGTGCGCAGGTCGAGGCCGAGCGATCGCAGCTGCTCCGCCGGCCGGTGATAACCGCGTTCGAGGTGATGGACTCCGTGAAGCACCGACGGGCCCTCGGCCGCGGCGGCGGCGATGACACTGGAGAAACCGGCCCGCACGTCGGGGATGTCCACGTCCGCGCCTGTGAGCTTTGATACGCCGCGCACGACAGCGGAATGCCGGTAACTTTTTTCATGAAAACGACACGCCGAACCGCCGAGGCACGTCGAGAAAAGCTCGATCTCGCATCCCATCTGCTGCAGTGCCGGCACGTACACGAAGCGTTCTTCGTAGACCGTCTCGTGGAGCACAGACATGCCCTCGCACTGGGTGAAAAGAACCATCAGCGGCGTCTGCCAGTCGGTCATGAACCCCGGGTGTACGTCGGTTTGCACGGCTGCGGCTCGAAGGCCGTTGGGCGCTGAAGCGGTCAAACCTGAGTCGTCGATCTCGACGAGCGCACCCATCGTCATCAAGGTGGTGATCGCCGTGACCAGGCGGTCCTGGTTGCATCCCACGACTCGCACCTGGCCCTTGGTGAGAAGACCGGCGATCAGGTAACTGAACGCCTCGTTGCGGTCCCCCTGAAGGCGCGTGCGGGCGCCGTGCAGCGTCGGTACCCCCTCTACGACGATCCGCCGGTCCGGGCGCAGCTCGATGCAGGCGCCCATCCGCTGCAGGAAGAGGGCCAGCTCGAGGACCTCGGGTTCGGTCGCCGCGTTGCGTATGACGGACTTTCCGTCGGCCATGGCAGCGCACAGAAGCGCTGACTCGGTTGCGCCGACGCTCGGATATGGCAGCTCGATGATCGCCCCCGAAAGCTTCCGGCACCGTGCCGAGATCCCGTCCGGCGTCACGTCGACTTCCGCCCCGAAAGCCCGGAGGGCGTCCACGTGGAAGTCCACCGGCCGTCCGCCGATCTGGTCGCCTCCGACTCGGGGGACGAAAGCCTCGCCGGTGAGATGCAGAAGCGGGCCGAGAAGAAGTACGGGGATCCGGTTGAGCCCGCTAAACGAAAGCGGAACCGACGATCCCGGATGCTGCGAAGGTGTCACCGTGATCGAGTCGCCGTTTCGCTCCACGCCAGCGCCGAGAGCGTTCAGGATCTGCGTAGTGATCTCCACGTCGCCGACGTCGGGAACGTTCGAGATCGTGCTCGGCTCCCGCCCGAGGATCGCAGCGACCATGTGCTTGGTGACGGCGTTCTTCGAGCCTCGCACCTCCACCTCCCCCCGCAGGGGGCCGGAAGGCTCGATCAACCAGGAATCGGACATAGCAGCGAGACTACCCGGGCCCGGCCGGGTGCTGGGACGTCGCCGCTCAATACGGCCATCGACCGAGACGGCCGGCGTCGTCGGGCGGCTTGCCAAAGGTCCACCGAGTGGGGGAATGTGGATGCCGTGCAGCACTTCCAGGTGGCGTCGACCTTCGTTTTGGTGTCCCAGCAGTCGCAGCCGTCGGCGCCCCAGACGTCAGCGCCCCAGGGCCCCGGTGCGGAAGTGACGATCGTCGGCGGCCCGAACGTGACTGTCGCTATCCCGGGCCCTCAAAGCGACGCGATAGATCTGTTCGGGATAATCCCGGTGTTCCTTGCGATCGGCGCCGCTATAGCCGGTGCCCGTTGGCTTTTCGGGCGATCAAAAGGGACGCCCGTCGCCCCGCCTGCTCGCGCATCGGGGAGCGATCCGACACCCACGCAGCCGGGGGAGCCTCGATGAGCCTGGCGAGGTCCAGAAGGACAGTGTCGTAGTTGACCCGCCACCCTCTCCATTTCGACCACGCGACGTCAAGGTCGGCGACGGTCTTCACGCCGCCTTTTTGAAGTTCGTCGATCGCGGCGTCCCACTCGGCGCGCGAGACCGTGATCGGGTCGTCGGGGGCCGGGTCGTGGTCGTAGGAAAGGCCGAACGCGTCGGCGATCTTGCGTAGCGCCAGGAACCCCGATCGCAGGCACAGCTGCGCGTAGGGGTCGGTCGGATGCTCTACCGCAGAGGTCCACAAAGCGGCACCGTCGAGCAGCGCGCCGGCGGCGGTGATCCACGACCGGTCCCCGTGAGGTGAACGGAAGAAGACGAGGATAGGGAACGTGGTATGCGACTCCTCGATGTCAGCGAACCACTGCTCCCATTGACGCCACAGCTCGGTGATCTCAGTAGTCATGCCCTCGTCGATCCGTCGGTAGCGCACGAGCATCGTCGTCGCCGACGGCGGGTTGCCTGCGCGCATCTCGAGCAGCGTCACGCCCGTCTCCCGCCGGGTGAACGCCGAGTAGATGCTCGGAAGGTAGCTGATCACCAAAGCCACGATTAGAAGCCCGACGCCCGCCTCCGAATCTCCGAGCATCGACGGCCAGAACCGGTTGTCGCTCACGGTGCCGAGAGTCACTATCGACGAACCGGACAGCTCGATCGACGTGGCGAAGGACTTGGAGGTGACAGTGAAAAAGATCAGGGAGTAGGCGGCCACGGTCACCATCAACCACGAGATCAGCATCGTGAGCAACGCCACCGGCGCCAGCATCGCCATGACAATGTCTCGTTGGCGGTAGTCGTCGTGGTGGCGGGCGCGTGCGGAGAAGAGCAGGCGCGTGGCTCTCATCGTGAGGCCGGGTATCCAGCCTTGCGAAGCTCTCGGCAGGACAACAGTCCGAAGCGCGGACATCAAAGTGGCCGCCGCTGCGACTATGCCGAGCGCGAATCCGACAGCGTCGAAGACGTCTTTGAGCGTCATTGAATGCCGCGTGGTCTACGACGAGGCGCTCAGAGTGCGAGCGGATCCCACTCGGCGAGATGCGAGATGCGGGGGTCGTTGGAGAACATCTCGACGACCGGCACACTCAACCCGAGCCGCTTCTGGATCCGCTCCACCTCCATCAGCTCGTTCCACAGGACGAGTGTTACCACAAGCCCGGTCCGCCCGGCGCGGGCCGTTCTGCCCGAGCGGTGAAGGTAGCCCTTATGGTCCGAGGGCGGGTCGAAATGGATCACGACCTCGATGTCGTCGACGTCGAGGCCTCGAGCGGCGACGTCTGTCGCTACGAGTACCGCAAGCCGGCCGTCGCTGAAAGCCTTGAGCGCACGTTCGCGTTCCTTCTGGCGGAGGTCGCCGTGGATGGGGCGGGCGTCCACGCCCAGCTGGCGAAGGTTCTCCGTCAGGCGGTCCGCTGCGTGCTTCGTGCGGGTGAAGACGATCACCCTGCGCGAAGCTTTGCACACTGCAGCCGCAACTTTTACCTTGTCCATCTGGTGGACCTGGAGAAAACGGTGCGCCATCTCCGATACGGTCGTCGTCGCTGAAGTGACCTCATGGTGGACGGGGTCTCGGAGTTCGTGGCGGACCAGGCGGTCAACGTCGGAGTCGAGGGTGGCCGAGAAGAGCATTGTCTGATGCACGCCCACAAGGTGGCGCAGCAGCCATTCGACCTGTGGGGTGAAACCCATGTCGGCCATCCGGTCCGCCTCGTCGAGGACGACGACCTCCACCCGGTCGAGGTCGATCTCGTTGCGTTGGCGTAGGTCGATCAGCCGGCCGGGCGTAGCCACCACGACGTCGCAACCCTTCTCGAGCGTCTTCACCTGATCGTCGACGCTCGTACCCCCGTAGCAGGCGATCAAGTCGAGCTTGCGCGCCGCTGCCAGCGGGCCCAAAACGTCGGCAACTTGGCGCGCCAGCTCACGAGTCGGCACGAGGACGAGTCCTCGTGGGGCGGCGGAACCTTCGTCTTTCGCTTTCTTGGTGAGCCGTTGGATCAGGGCGATCCCGAAGGCGAGGGTCTTGCCCGATCCGGTCTTCGCCTTACCGCAGATGTCTCGTCCCGCGAGGGCGTCGGGTATCGTCAGCCTTTGGATAGGGAAAGCCTCGGCGATGCCAAGCCCGCTAAGTGCATCTACAAGGTCCTGGTCCACCCCTAGAGGGGCGAAGCCGGTGGGGGTCTCCTCGACGATCAACAATTATCTCCTGCTGGCCGCTGACGGCAGCGGTAGGGATTGTGCTGCCCGGCGCCAGTGCTCTTCGGACATTCTAGCTGTAAGCAGTCCGAGTGCAGGTGGATGGACCGTCACACGGGCTGGCTAGCCTTATCGGGGTGTCCTTCACACTCTTCGACGATGCCGCCACGTCGCTTCCGAGGCGGGTCACTCTCGTACGGCTGGCCGGCGAGATAGCGCGCTGCGTGGCGACGGTCGGTCCGATCACGGTCGAAGGCGAGGTGTACCGCCCGACCGCGACGCGAGGTGGGTGGGTGTATTTCACGCTCCGTGACCGCGCCGCGCAGATCGACGTCAAGATGCCGGCGTCGCTCACCCGGTCCTTCCGTCCGAACGCCGGCGAGCGGGTGGAGGTTGCGGCCACGTTGCAGTGGTCGAACGACCGTGGCCAGCTTCAGCTGCTGGCGCAGGCTGTGATCCCCGTCGGGGCGGGTGCTATCGCGGCGCTTTTGGAAGCGACGCGGGGGCGCCTCGCAGCCGACGGGCTTCTCACCAGGCCCCGCCGCGCGATACCGGTCCTTCCGGGGGCGATCGGCGTCGTATGCGGAAGCGAGGCCGCCGTGCGCAAGGACATCGAATCGGTGGTCGAATCTCGATGCCCCGGCTACCCTCTCGTATTCTTCGAGACGACCGTGAGCGGCCCGATGGCGAGCGAGGGCATTGTGGGGGCGATCCGTGCGCTCGCTGCGTTACCCGAGGTGGAGGTGGTGATCCTCGCGCGGGGCGGCGGGGACGCACCGTCGTTGCTTCCGTGGAGCACTGAGGAGGTTTGCAGGGCTGTCGCCGCATGCCCGGTGCCGGTCGTGTCGGCTATCGGCCACGAAGGTGACCGGCCTCTATGCGACGAGGTTGCCGATTTGCGCTGCCCGACCCCGTCGATAGCGGCGACCGTTGTCGTGCCCGACGTCGCAGCCCTGTCGCGCCAAGTCGACGACGCCATGCGACGGGCGGCTCAGGCTCTCGGACTCGCGACGGAGCGGGCAGCGCGACGCCTCGACGCGATCGAACCGGCCCGGGCGTTGCGTTCCCGGCTCGACCTT
>JAKBBS010000017.1:11783-30962 GCA_021808425.1 Actinomycetes bacterium | reverse complement strand
CGCGAGGCTGGAGTCATCGCAGAACTGGTTTTCGAGCGCCGCGACGATTGGGCCAAGGAGGTTTCCTCGCCGGGCGACCTGTCGGTCGATGTCGCCCTTGCGAAGGTCGTCGACACACCGAAATCGTGACGCCAGATCGGGATATCGGCAGACTTCAGCGGCTTTCAGAAACGATTGATACTTTATACCGGCTATAGATGTATAAAGTATCAATCGTTTTCGGGAACCCCCGCCAACGTGTCCGCAACCGCTGCCCTCAGTTGTCAGGTAGCGGTTCAGCCAGACCAAGGTCGACAAACACCTGTTCAGCCACAAGAATCTCCGCTTCCGGAGCGCGCAACGCCAACGCAAGCGCATCGGAGGGCCGCGCAGAAAGCTCGACCTGCTCGCCCTCCCGGTCGATCACGGCATAAGCGAAGAAATGTCTCCCCTCCTCTACCGAGGCCACGACCACCCGGACGATTCGAGCCCCGAGGAGGTCCAAGGCAGCAATGAAAAGGTCCCACGTCGACGGCCTTGGCGCCACTACACGGCTCCAGGCTGCGTTGATGGCCCTGGCCTCGGGCTGCGCGATCACTATCGACAGCGACCGGTACGGAGGCGACTCTTCTTGGAGGGTGACCCGGCCGGCTTCGACACCCGGGGTGGCGGGCACGGCAGTTCGGACATCGCTCACCAAAACTTTTACTAGGCCGCCGCTCACCGCCCGAACGTTAGCGTGACACCGGGAGGACTTGCCGTCCAGGCCCGGCGAGCCAAGACGAGGCCAGCGACTTCCGTCGCTCCGGCACCGAGGAGCGTGAGGGCGACCTCTCGCAACGTGCTGCCGTCGGTGAAAACGTCGTCCACCACTAGAATCCGACCCCCGCCTACTTGACCAGTGTCGGCGACGGCCAGGGCCTTACGAAGCGGCCCCTGCGCTACCGCCTGGCGCTCGCGCCAAGTCAATCCTGTCATAGCGGGCGTTTCACGGCACTTGGACACGAGGTCGGGCACGACGTCCCAACTTCCACCAAGTCTGACTGCCATCACAGTCATGATCGTCCCGACTGGGTCCCACCTACGGCGAGCGCCCACCCCCTGATACGACGGCACGGAGGTTAGAACGTCGAACTCCTCAAACCATGCTGCATGCTCATCGACGTAGTTGGCCAGCGACCCCGCCAGAAAGCGGGCAAGGCGGTCATCGCCTAGGTACTTGTAGTGCGTTATCGCTTGGCGGAGCCCGTCTCGGTGCACACCCAACGAGAACACGACCGAGAAGCCCCGATCGGAGCGACGGCACCACCTATTGGGACACGCCGCTCGCCGACCGGAGGTTGGCGCGCCGAAGCCATCGATCTCCTGGCCGCACACTGGGCAATATTGACTACCCCCTCCCCGCGGAAACAGCCGGCTCGAGGAAGCGTCACGTCTTGCTTCGTCGGATCCGGACATGGCTTCTAGCGTGTCACCCGGCTGTGACCGAAGCTACCAGCGCACGAAGCGACCAGTGCTCGCCGCTTTTTCATGCGCACCGCGGTCGGGACGTGTTAGGAAAGAACGTCATGCAGATCGAAGTGGTGATCGAGATACCGAAGGGGACCAGAAACAAATACGAGGCCGACTCGTCAGGCGCTATCTGGCTCGACCGGCTGTTGTTCACCTCAACCCGGTATCCGGAGGACTACGGCTACATTCCGCGTACAGTCGCCGAGGACGGCGACCCTATGGACGTCATGGTGCTCCTCGACGAACCCACGTTCCCGGGTTGCCACATCCACGCCCGCCCGGTGGGAATGTTCAAGATGAGCGACGAGAAGGGCGTGGACACCAAGGTGCTTTGCGTGCCGGACAGCGACCAGCGATGGTCGGAGGTACGGACGTTGGAGGACATTCCCCGCCACCAGCGACTCGAGATAGCCCACTTCTTCCAGATCTACAAGGACCTCGAACCTGACAAGGCCACAGAACCCGGAGGGTGGGGAGACCGCGAGGAGGCCGAACACGAAATCGAGATAGCCAGGCGCCGCTTCGAGGACAACGCTTGACCGGGCGCCGTGACCGGCCCTGACACACGAGACCCGTGCGCCCCTACGGTTGGCCCGAAACCCCAACCAGCTCCGCGACTATGTCGAACGCCTGCCCGACGGTCTGGAGATTCTCAGGATCGACGTCGGGGATCCTGATAGCGAAGGCATCGTTGAGTGCGAGAGTTATCTCCACCACGGCGAGGCTGTCCGCATCCAAGTCCTCTCTCCAGCGGGCATCGACCTGGACATCACCGGGCTCGATGTCCAAGACCTCTGCCACGCAACCCCTAAACGTGCTGAAAGCCTCTACGCGGTCCATCCCTCCAACTTAGCGCCCCCTCCGGGCGCCTATGGTGTGCATCCATGCCCGGACTTCTCGAAGGTAAGCGGATACTTGTCACAGGAGTTCTAACTGACGACTCCCTGGCGTACGGCGTCGCCGAGATGGCACAACGAGAAGGTGCCCGGGTAGTCCTGACAGGCGCTGGCCGCGGCATGTCGCTGACCAGGCGGGTGGCGCGCCATCTGCCGGACCCTCCCGACGTCCTCGAGCTCGACGTGACAGTCGACGGCCACGTCGAAGCGGTCGCTGCAGAACTAGGGTCGCGCTGGGGCGCCCTCGACGGCGTCCTACACTCCATCGGCTTCGCTCCGCCCGCGTGCCTCGGAGGCGGCTTCCTCGATGCCGGCTGGCAGGACGTCAAAGTAGCCCTCGAGATCTCGGCGTACTCCCTCAAGCTGCTCGCTGCTGGGTTTCGCGACTTGATGCGCACAGCGGGTGGGGGTTCGGTGGTCGGCCTCGACTTCGACGCTACGATCGCCTGGCCTGGATACGACTGGATGGGGGTAGCGAAGGCGGCGTTGGAGTCGACCGCTCGCTACCTGGCGCGCGACCTCGGAGCCGACAGGACAAGGGTGAACCTCGTAGCCGCCGGGCCGATCCGCTCGATGGCCGCCAAGTCCATACCCGGCTTCGCAGCTTTCGAGGAGGCGTGGGCGGGGCGCGCACCCCTCGGCTGGAGCGTGTCGGACTCGGCGCCCGTCGCTAAGGCTTGTGTTGCGCTCCTCTCCGACTGGTTTCCCGCTACTACTGGGGAGATCATCCACGTGGACGGCGGATTTCACGCCATGGGAGTTTGACGCGATGACTCGAACTGTGCTCGTCACGGGAGGCAACAGGGGCATCGGCCTCGAAACAGCCCTCGCCTTCTCGAAGCGTGGATGCAAGGTGGCGGTCACCTACCGCAGCGAACCACCCGACCTTCGGGGCACGCCTCATGAAGGCCGGAAGCCAGGAAAAACTCTCGATCTGTTCCCGGTTCGATGCGACGTCACGTCCCCCGACGACGTCGAGGCCGCCTTCTCGGCTGTCGAAGACGAGTTCGGCGCCGTGGAGATTCTCGTGTCCAACGCCGGGGTGACAGCAGACCAGCTTCTCCTGTCAATGCGAGACGAGGCGTGGGCGACGGTCATCGACACGAACCTGACGGCCGCCTACCGGGTTGCACGGCGAGCTACGTCGAAGATGATCCGAGCCAGGTGGGGTCGCATGATCTTCGTCTCCTCGGTAGTCGGCCTGCTCGGCTCTCCCGGCCAGACGAACTACGCGGCATCCAAGGCTGGCCTGGTCGGCTTTGCACGCTCGCTCGCTCGCGAGATCGGCGGGCGCGGCGTGACCGTAAACGTCGTCGCCCCGGGCTTCGTCGCAACTGATATGACCGTAGACCTGTCCGAATCTCGGAGAGCCGAGCTGATCGGGGCGATACCGCTGGGCCGCATGGCTACACCGGCCGAGGTGGCTGCCGCGATCACTTTCTTGGCCTCGGAGGAGGCCGGTTACGTGACAGGGGCAGTGATCCCGGTGGACGGCGGCCTCGGCATGGGCCACTGAGAAGGATTGAATATGGAAAAAAAGTTACCGTTGCCCGCCGAAGTCCTCCCTCACCGACCACCGTTCCTGTTCGTCGACGAGGTCACCGAGATCGTCGAGTCGAAATCGGCCAAGGGGTTTTGGCGCCTGACCGGGGACGAACCTGTCTTCGCCGGCCATTTCCCGGGTCGGCCAACCCTTCCGGGGGTCTTGATGGTGGAGGCGTTGGCGCAGTTGGGAGCGTTCGCGATTTTGAGCGACCCTCGCTTCGCCGGGCGCCTCCCGCTGTTCGGCGGGATCGACAAAGCCCGTTTCCGCCGTCAGGTGCTTCCCGGCGACACGCTCGAGATGGAGGTCATATTGGACCAGGTCGGCAGCAGCGCCGGTCGTGGACGCGGAACGGCGACCGTAGCCGGCAAGGTCGCCTGCCAGACATCGCTGCTCTTCGTGATCGTCAACAGCTGAACCAGCAAGGGCGTTACCGCCGGCGCTTCCCGGATCCTGCGTTCATGACCGGGAAGCGTCGAGGCCGAATACCAGGCAAGCGTTGTGGCCGCCAAACCCGAAGCTGTTCGTGAGCGCTGCCGTCACACGTGCCGGTCGTGCCTTGTTGGCGACGTAGTCGAGGTCACAGTCCGGGTCGGGCGTCTCCTGGTTGATCGTGGGAGGCAGCATCTGCTCGCGCAGCGCCAGAACGCACACCGCCGCCTCGAAAGCGCCAGCGGCGCCGAGCGTGTGACCTGTCATGGACTTCGTCGACGAAACCGGCGGGACCGCATCGCCGAAGACGCGTCGCAATGCGAGTGTCTCGATCCGGTCGTTCGGGAGTGTCGACGTGCCGTGAGCGTTCACGTATCCGACCTCGCCAGGCTGGAGGCCGGCGTCGTGTATCGCCTCGCGCATCGCCCTCACGGCACCGTCGGCTTCGGGATGCGGCTGCGTCATGTGGTAGGCGTCGGACGTGGCTCCGAAACCCATCAGCTCGGCGAGTATCGGGGCCCCACGGGCGATAGCGCGGTCGCGCTCCTCCAGCACCAACGCCGCTGCGGCCTCTCCCATGACAAACCCGTCCCTTCCGGCGTCGAAAGGTCTCGAAGCGCCCTCAGGATCGTGGTTCCGGGTGGAGAGGGCCTTCATCGCAGCGAACCCGGCGATCCCGACCCGGGTGACCCCAGACTCAGCTCCGCCGCACACGACGGCATCGACTCGTCCGGCCCGGATGAGGTCGAGGCTCTCCCCGAGCGCGTGCGCCGATGCAGCACAAGCAGTGACAGTGCATCCGCTGTAGCCTCGAATACCCCACTCCATCGCGATATTTCCGACCACCATATTTGGGATCATCATGGCGAGCGTGTAAGGGTTCACCCACTCAGCTCCCCGCTCGTTGAGGACATCGAGCCCGTCCTCCAAAGATCGGATCCCTCCGATGCCCGTACCCCAGACGGCGCCGACCCGATCCGACGCAGCCGATATGTCGATCTTGGATCCTTCTATCGCTTCAGCCGCGGCCACCAACGCCAGCTGCGACACCCTGTCGAGGTGGCGCGCTCGGCGTCGTCCGAACACCGCTGCGCCATCGAATCCGTGCACTTCGCCTGCAATCTGCACCGAGTGCCCCGACGCGTCGAACTGGGTGATCCGCCCAACGCCGGACCGGCCAGCGACTAGGCCGCCCCAGGTGGAGTCCACGTCGAGCCCGAGAGGGCTCACGAGTCCTAACCCGGTGACTACGACACGACGAACTGACACGATCAGTCATCCTAGAGTCGCTGTGCTCCATCAGTAGGGGAATGCATCTCCATAGCTGGTAGAACTATGGCCGATGGCTGCTCCTGCCGCGCCCTACGACGCGATACCCGAAAGTCTTTCCTACCGGCTCAAACGCAAGCTCCTCGGGCCGCCGCTGGTAACAGAGGCGCTGGAGACGGAACGGCTCAGCAAGCCGGTCGCTATGGGTGTCCTCACCTGCGACATGATCTCCTCGTCCGCGTACGGCACCGAGGAAATGCTGACCGTGCTGGTTCCCGCTGCCGGGGCGGCCGCGTTCTCGTTGCTGTTGCCGGTCACTGCTGCGATCCTGGTCATCCTCACTGTCGTGACATTGTCATACCGCGAAGTGGTCATGGTTTACACAAAAGCCGGCGGCTCTTACGTGGTGGCGAGGGAGAACTTCGGAATCTACGTCGCCCAGTTCGCCGCCGTCGCTCTGCTGATCGACTACACGCTCACCGTCGCAGTCCAGTCGGCCGCCGGCACTACCGCACTGACGTCGGCGATACCGTCTTTGGCGACGAAGCCGATCGAGACAGCTATATCGGTGGGGATAGTCCTTCTGCTCCTCTTCGGGAACCTCCGTGGGATCCGAGAGGCCGGCAAGAGTTTCGCGTTCCCGACCTACTTCTTCATCTTCGCGATGGTCCTCGTCATAGCGTTCGGTCTCGCCAAAGAGGCCACAGGGCATCTCGGCATCGTCACCTACCACGCCGGCCATTACGCGATCGGCCACAAAGGCGGTGGGATACTCGAAGGGGTTTCGGTCTTCATCCTGCTCAGGGCGTTCGCAAACGGCGGCTCCTCTTTGACCGGGCTCGAAGCGATCTCCAACAGCGTCTCCGCGTTCAAGGCGCCGGAAGGCCGAAACGCCCGGCGGGTGCTCGTGATAATGAGCCTCACCCTCGGCACCCTTGTGCTCGGGGTTTCCGTCCTAGCCCATTACACCAAGGCGATCCCCTACCAGGTTGGGAGCCCGACGGTGCTTTCGCAGATAGCGAAGGAGGCCTTCGGGAGCAGCTTCCTCGGCCACGTCGGCTTCTACATGGTGCAGCTCGCGACGCTGCTCATACTCTGGACCGGAGCCAACACGAGCTTCAACGGTTTCCCGTTCCTCGCCAACTTCGTTGCCGAGGACCGCTTCATGCCCCGGCCTTTTACCAAGCGCGGCCACCGGCTGGTTTTCTCCAACGGCATCGTGTTCCTGGCGGTGGTAGCCGTGATCCTTCTGCTCATCACGCGGGCGCAGGTGGACGCCTTGGTGAGCCTCTACGCCATTGGCGTGTTCACCGGGTTCACCATGGCCGGCTTTGGAATGTCGAAGCACCACATAACCCACAAGGAGCAGGGTTGGCGCCGAAAGCTGGTGATCAACGGTTCGGCGGGTGTGCTGTCGTTCGCGGTCGTGATCATCTTCGCGGTCACGAAGTTCACGCAGGGCGCGTGGGCCGTGGTGGTCCTCTTCCCGGTGCTGATGTACGCGCTGATCCGTACGCACCGCCTCTACGTTGCAGAGGCCCAGGTTCTCGGCGACGGCGCAGCCGAGCAGGCGGTCACCGCGAAGCCGCTGCCGCGCCACATCGCCTTCGTCTTCGTCGACAGCCTCGACCTCGCCACGGCCCGAGCCATCCAATACGCCCGCAGCATGTCGGTGGACGAGTTGACCGCGGTCCATTTCGTCCTCGACTCGAAGCGCGCCAAGAGCATCGAGGACCGATGGGTCCGCCTCGGTCTCGGACGGCTGCCGCTCCAGTTCATCGACTGCCCGGACCGCCGAGTCGACCGCGCGGCGGTCGAGCTGGTCTCGGCTGCGACAGACGGACGGACAGAGGTCAGCGTGCTGATGCCGCGCAGGTCCTACGGTTACGGCCTTCGAAGGGTGCTGCACGACTCGGTCGGCGAGCGTATCGCCACCGCCATAAGCAGGGTCGAGCACGTCAACGCCACCATCGTGCCTTTCGACGTGCGCGGAGAACTGCGCGAGCGTGCCCGTATTGCGAAACCGAAACGGCCGTCGGCTTCGCATGGAGCACTAGCCGACTCGCAGCGCTTCGAGGCCTCGCTCGACGAGCGGAGCTCACCGAGCGCCGACGGGATCGTCCCTATCTCGCAGCTGAAAGTCCGCCAGAAGGCCAGGGTCGCCGGGAGAGTCCGGAAAGTGACTGTTCAGCCCTGGGGCGAGACGGCGTCTTTGGAGGTACAGCTGAGCGACGACCACGCAAACCTGACGATCGCGTTCCTCGGACGCCGCCAGATAGCCGGATTGACGACAGGCTCGCGCATAGTCGTCGACGGCACGGTCGCCAATGTTCGCGGGTCGCTCGGGATGATCAATCCGCAATACGAGTTCCTGGCCGACGCCACCGAGCACGGCCGATGAGCAAAGCCCGCCTTTAAGGCGTTACCACGGGGAAGAACGTCTGGAAGGAGTCGAGGTGACCGAACACCGCCTCGGCAGCCCCTGCACTCCCGGACAAGGTGAGAGTTCCCTCAATCAGAAGATCATCGACACTCGCACTGCCATCCACCAGTGCTAACAGCGCCATGCGTGACAAGGTCAAAGTCGCGTCCCGTTTCGCGTCGCCCTTGCCCACGGTGGCGCTCAAAGTCCTGTTCGACAGCCGAACGGTCCCACCTTCGTCTCTGTCGGTGACGACGAGACGTACTGTCGCCGCCAGTCCAGCCACTTCCTCCTCCTTTAGCCGGACCGCCATCGAATCGACGATCTGTTCGATCGTCATCGCCTCCGAGAATCGTCCGACGGGCGCCGGCCGCGGGGGAGGCGTCCCGAGGCGCAACTCTTGGGCGCCGTAGAGAAAAGCGTTACGGAAAGTGGCGGATTGGGCCTGGTAGCCGAGCTGCTCGAACGCGTCGGCCTGCAACTCGCGGGCACGCTCGTCCGACGGCTCAGCGAAAACGAGGTGGCCGACAAGCTCCGCTACCCAGCGATAGTCGCCTACGTCGAACGCTTCCCGCGCCTTTTCGAGAAGCTGGTCCGGCCCACCGGCCAAACGGACATAACGTTTCGCTGCCTCCACAGGGGGGAGCGTCCAGAGTCGCGCGGGGTTCCCGTCGTACCAGCTCAGGTAGCGCTGGTATACAGCCTTGACGTTGTGGACGAGATCACCGTAGTAGCCGATCGTGTGCGCCACTTGGGAGAACTCGTCGGGAAGCCGGAGCCGCTCTGCGATCTCGGTTGCGGTAAGGCCGTGGTTGGCGTAGCGCATTGTCTGATCGTGTATCCACCGGTAGAGGTCGCGCTGCAGCATCAGGTAAGCGTTGATTTCCCGATTGCCCCATGTGGGCCAGTTGTGGGAGGCGAACTGAACTTCGACGTCTGCGCCGAACATCTCTACCGTCTCGGCGATGTACTTCGACCACGCAAGTGCGTCTCGTACGAGGGCGCCGCGTATCGGGACAAGGTTGTGCATCGTCGCCGTGCAGTTCTCCGCCGTGCACAACCACTTCCGGTCAGGAAAGTAGAAGTTCATCTCGGCAGGGGCTTCCGTGCCCGGCGTGAGCTGGAAGACGATTCTGACCCCGTCCACGACGAGTTCCTGACCGGTCTCGTGCACCGACTCGGTCGGAGCTATCAGACCCGACTGGAAGAACGGGATGGCCTTGCCGAGGCCACAGTCGACGTGACCGCGCTCGCCAGCCGGGAGGAGTGGACCGAACTGGAACGCCGCGCGACGCAGCATCGCCGGTCCGGCCACCACGTTCTCGCCAACAGTCTCAGCGAGAAAACCTTCCGGGGCTATCACCCTGCACTCCCCTGCTGCGACCTGCTCGGCGGTGACGACTCCGAGGACGCCGCCGAAATGGTCCGTGTGAGAGTGCGTGTAGATGACGGCGCTCACCCGACGGTGGCCCAGGCTGCTGTTTGCAAGGTCTAGGCAGGCTCTCGCTGTCGGTGCGACCGTCAGCGGATCGATGATTATCCAGCCGGTTTCGCCCGCAATGAAAGTGATGTTCGAGATGTCGTAGCCTCGGGCTTGCCAAACCCCGGGTGCGACCTCGAACAGGCCGTGTATCGCGTTCAACTGTGCCTGTCTCCACAGGGCCGGATGCACGGTATCGGGGTTGGGTTTTCCCGCTTCGATAAAGGAGTAGCGGTTGACGTCGAGCACGACGACTCCGTACGCCTCGATGACTCCGCTAGGGTGCCGGGCGATCAGGCCCCGCTCGGCGCGCTCGAAGTCGCCGAAGCCCTCGATCTCCGGCCGCTGCGATGTCACAGCAGAGGTGTGCTTGGATGCTGGCTTCGATGACTTGTCCATGACGACCCCCAAGCGAGCAGCTACTCAATCGACTAGATTGACACTCTAGCTGTCACGAATGTTCCTGGCCAGGCGCGCGAGTACACCTATGACCGCGTCCATACCGTCCAAGAGACCCGGGGTACCGTCCCGAGCTGGGGCCTCGTCGTTGATTGCACCTGGGGCAGGCGAGCTTCCCTGACCCGGAATAACAGCGATTTCGAGGTCTGTCTCCTCTTCTGCCACGACGATGCCTATGAGGACTTGACCGGCGGAATCAAAGGGGGCGAACCACCATCGGCGCCTTGGACCGGCCACCGTCCTCGCTGAAGGCTCCCCGACGCCTTCGGAAATAGACTCGGCAAGGTCGCGCAACTCGCCTGTGACCTGGGTCTTCTCTTCGTCGGTCAGTGCGAGGGTCCAACCGGAGCCGAGCGAATCCTCAGGGTCGAGTCCCGCCCACTCGCACCACCGTGAGTTGACAGCGACCACCGACGCTCGGCTGTCCGCTACAAGCATGGCCACGGGGACGACTTCGAACGGCACTACGGCGGGGCCACCAAGGAGCGGACCCGGGCCGCCTCCCTGTTCCGAACCCGAGTGCTGTCCGACGATCTCGGCTACCCGACGTCCTAGCCCTCTGTCGGCCTGACGTCTTGGCTCCATCCGCAACTACGATCTTTCCTCTGAGATATTCCGCTGCTCAGTTGTCTGCACCCTAACAGGCTCCCCGGCTGGTAGTCCACGCGCCGGGGCGCTTTGCCGACGTACGAAAACCCGGCTCGACCGCCGTCGGAGATCGGCTTCGAAAGAAGACACGTAACCGTCGAGGTTGCCCAACTCGAAGTGCGCGACGCGGGCGACGTTTACCTCCCAATCTGCGATCGTCCCCACGGCCCTTCGTGCTAGCAGTGCGACAGCCGTACCAACCAGTGGCGCTGTGACGTACAGCCAATAGGCATGGAAGTCCGCACCGACGACATCGGGTCCGAAGCTGCGGGCGGGATTCGTGCTCGTGCCTGAGTAGAGCGCTTCGAGCCACACCATGACCGAGTACATCGGGGGGAAGATGAGCGGGGTGAAGCGGCGAAGCGTCAAGCTGCCGACGAACGCCAGCAGACCGACCACTAGCACGAATGTGGTTGCAACCTCCCCGGCGAATGCTGCCGCTTCGCCCTGAGGCCCGGGGTATGTCGCTCCGAAGTGGACGCTCGATCCCATGGATCCCCACAGCAGGAGCGGCACGCAGCCGATCACCGCCCCTACGATCTGGCTGGCGATGTACGCCGCCGCCGCTCGCAGGGGAAGGGTCCGTTCGACCCAGAACGCGACGCTGACGATCGGATTGATATGCGCGCCGCTCACCTTCCCGATGGGAGACAAGGCGATCGTCATGCCGGTCGCACCGAAGAGGAACCCGGTCAACGCCCGCCGGCCGGCCAAAGACGGAAGTGCTGCTGCTACAGGGCTGCCCTTCCCGAAATTGAATACCACGATCGAAAGCCCGACGCCGACCAGCAGCGCCGTGCCCAACCCTTCAGCGAGGCAACGTCTGGCCAGGCTGGGGGTGGCAACGGACGGGGCCGTAGGACCAGCCGGTGACGCCGGCGGGATTTTGCTAGCCATCTTCGTGTGTTGCGATCCGATCGAGCGAGCCAACCCCAAATATAGGTGAATACGGCCACAAGTGACGTCGACCCGCGACAGTCCGCCAGGTTCCGAGAGGACTACAGGCTGCCTGCTATCGTGAGGCCGCCACAAAAGGTGAAGCTCTTCGGCTTCCGGCTCCCGTAGCTCAGAGGATAGAGCATCGGTTTCCTAAACCGTGTGCCTGGGTTCGAGTCCCAGCGGGGGCACTCAGCGCCCTCAAGTCGTGATAAGTGGGTGACGATACGACGAACAGACGTGTCGAACGAAACCGAACTCTACAACGACCTGCTGGGCCGTCAGCGCTCAGATTTCGGCAAAGCCACGATGCTCGGCGCGCGAAGCATCCGCTGGTCACAAGCCCATCTCCTTTCCCACCGACAAAGCAAGCTGAGGGATCTGCTGTCCTGGGCCGCCTCGAACTCCGAGTTTTACCGCGAGCGCCTCGACGGGATCGACGTGAGCAACTTCACCGAGGCCGATCTGCAGATGGAGCCGGTCACGCCGCCCTACACCCAAAACGCCGGTAGCACCACCTTCGCAGCTATCGCAACCTCGTCTGACGTCCTCAGGACGTAGCCGGGGTTCGCCGATCAAGCTCCAAGCGGGGTGCCGGCAAGGGTCGTCTCGTCCTCGCCGACCGCGATGTACTTCGTGAACGACGCAGTAACCACGAAGGCGAAGCCCCGCAGGTCGTCGGTCGTAGCGGACGTGACTCCAGACCAGCTCGAGGTGCCCAGGCCGAGAAGGGAACCTCGGGCTCCAGAGGCCATCACGCAAAAGCCCACGGTGCTCACGCCGCAGTAGCCCCCGGCAGCAACGCCGTAGAGGTCTTGGTAGGTCGCGGTCCCGCTGCTAGGGTCCAGCGACCAGTTCGGGCTTCCGGATTGGTTGTAGTCGACGATGACACCGTTGTCCCCCACCGCCCAGCACGACGAGGAGTCAGCACAGGTCACCGAGTTGAGCGTGTTATCTGTCACTCCCGTTCCCTCCGCGCTCCAGCTCGAGCCGGCGTTAGAGGTGGCGAGGATCGTGCCGCCGGCCCCGACGGCCAGGCACTTCGAGGCGGAACTGCACGAGATCCCGTTGAGCGCCCCGGCGGTGGGAGAGGTCTGAGCAGACCAGGTGGATCCGTCGGTGGTAGCCAATATCACCCCGTTGGCGCCCACGGCGAAGCACGTCGTCGTGGCGGGGCACGATACAGCGTTCAGGGCGTCAGCGGTGTTGGAAACCTGGGCCACCCAGGTCGAACCGCTGTTGGTCGTGTGCAAGATCGTCCCGCCGGCTCCCACTGCCCAGGCGTCCTGAGAGCCCGGGCCGTTGAATGCAACGCCGTTGAGCGCCTCGGTGGTGGCGCTCGTCCCGGGCGTCCAAGTCGACCCGTCAGTAGTGGTGAGGACAGTCCCGGCGTAACCCACTGCGATCGCGCTGGTTGCACCTGGCGACGTCGCTACACCTACAAGCGTGGGCTGGCCCCCGGGGGCGATCCTTCCGATCTTGTTCCCGACGAGTTCGCTGAACCAGAGGTTGCCGTCAGGGCCGGCAGCGATGTCCCCGGGCTGGCTGGCGGAGCTGGGAACTGCGTATTCCGTCACGACCCCCGAGGGAGTGATCCGGCCGATTTTGTCCCCTGACTGCTCGCTGAACCAGAGGTTCCCGTCTGGGCCGGCGGTGATGTTGTTGGGCGACGCGTTCGTGGTGGTCAGCACGTATTCCGCCACGGTGCCTGAAGTGGTGATGCTCCCGACCTTGTTGCCTGCTGTCTCTGTAAACCACAGCTTGCCGTCGGGTCCGGCCGTGATGCCTGTAGGCTGAGAACCAGTGGTCAAACCGGAGTATTCGGTCACCGATCCCGACGTAGAGATCTTGCCGATCTTGCCGCTATCGATCTCCGTAAACCACAGGTTCCCATCCGGTCCCTCCGTGATGTCGTAGGGGCTGGCTCCGACGGTTGGGAGCGGGTACACCGTGACGGTCCCTGAAGGAGTGATCCTGCCTATCGCTCCAGCACCGTACTCGGTGAACCACAAGTTTCCGTCGGTGCCGGCAGTGATGCCTCCGGGCTCGCTCGAAGCAGCGAGCGGGTATTCGGTCACCGTTCCTGACGGGGTGATACGCCCGATCTTGTTTGCGGCAGCCTCGGTAAACCACAGGTTCCCGTCCGATCCCGCCGCGATGTCGTAAGGGGCGGCGCTCGGCGTGGGAAGCGGGTATTCGGTGACGCGGCCGGTCGGGGTGATCCGCCCGATACTGTTGCCTTCCTTCTCGGTGAACCACATGTTGCCGTCGGGCCCGGCGGTGATCCCGTCAGGTTGGCTTGAGGCCGAGATAACCGGGAATTCGGTGACCGATCCGGAGCCTCCGCCGCCCGGCGCGCTGACGGTTATCGGCGTCACGGAAGAGTTGTTCGAGTAGGAGGATTCAGCGATAGTCAGCTCAGAGTCAGCCACCACGGTTAGGTCGTAGCTGCCTGGGCTTGTTCCGGCGGGGATCGTCACCGACTCGGTGTCGCTGTAGGAGCTGCCCGCAGGCACCTGCGAGACGCCCGGCTCGTTGAAGTCCCCGAGGTCCGTCTTCGTGCCGTTGGCGGTGGAAGAGAGGTACACCGAGTCGCTCCAAGGCCCCAAGGCCGCCGCAGCTCCGATGTTCCTGACTGTCCAGGAGACCGACGTCGGCGAGCCGGAGGTCCATGAGGTGGGGACGGATGCAGAGGTGATCGTCAGGTCCGGCAGCGACACGGTGCCAGCAAGCACGAGCGACAGTGATCCGCTGGCCACACCGCCGAGACTGTCGCTGACTTGGACGGGAACCTGGAAGGTGGCAGAGGACGCGGCCGCGGGGGGGCTACCTGAAAGGGTACCGGCCGGTGTCAGGCTCAGCCACGGCGGCAAGGGATACCCCGAGGCTGTCGACGACGCGGGCAGCGACCAGACATACCCACCTGCACCCGGCCGACCTCCGCCGGCCTGAAGAGTTGCCGAGTACGCAGAGCCCGCTGTAGCGCCGGGCAGGATGGTCGTGGTGAGCACGACCGGCGAGCTCACGCCAAGGCCGAGGGAATGGTCGTTGCAGGCCAGGGAGCCGGCGGTGTCGGTGACGCAGAACTCGAGCTGACTGAAGTCACCGCCTGCCTGGGACGGCGTGCCGCTCAAGGTGCCGGTGGCGGGATCTAGTGACAGGCCCTCGGGCAGGGTTCCGTTGGTCACTCGCCACGAATACGGCGGGGTCCCTCCGACCGCCTGCAGGAGCGCCGTGTAGCCAGCACCCTGCTCTGCCATGGGAAGCGACTGCGTGGTGGCCGCCAAGGGCTCCGCCACCGAAAGGGTCAGTGCGGCGGCGCCCTGCGCCCCCCAGCTGTCGGCGGCGGTCACGTGCAGGCCGGTCGAGGACCCCACAGCGCTGAGAGACGGTGTCCCCGATATGGTCCCGGTGGCGGCGTCGAAGGACAACCCTGCCGGAAGCTGGTCGCCGGGCGCTAGCGACCATAGATACGGCGAGGCGGGAGACGAGCCGGCGGCGGTACAGCTCGACGAAGTACCCGTCACTGCGCAGGTGCCCAGGTCGTTGACGACAGAAGTTCTGATCGTACCCCCCGTCGCTACGACGGTAGCCGAGTACGCGACGTTGTAGGCGGCTGGCGGCAGCGAAGTCGTCGTCACGCTCGGTCCGGCCACCACGTCGAGGGTCTCCGCCTGATTCACAATGACCCCGGCGGAATCGGTAACTGTCACCTTGTAACGGAAGGTTCCGACCTGCGTCGGGGTGCCCGAGACCGTGCCATCGCTTGCCAGCGAGAGCCCGGCCGGCAGGGACCCGGAGGTCAGCACCCACGATGCTATCGGGGTGACACCGCCGTCGGTTTGTGCCACAGCCGTATAGGCGGTGGCGAGGTCGGCCTGCGGAAGGGATGGAGCGACTCGGAGGGCGGGTGCGACCACCAGGCGCAGGAAAGGCGAGGTCCACGTGCCACGGTTGGCGTCGGTTACAACCTCGCGGAAATTGTACGTGCCGATCTGGGTGGTAGTCCCCGAAATGGTTCCGTCGCGGTGAAAGTAGAGCCCGGCGGGAAGGCCGCAGGCGTTGCACGCTAACGGGGTCCAACTGTAGGGAGCGGTGCCTCCCTCGGCTTGCAGGGTCGTCTGATAGGCGACGCCGCCCTCGGCCGGCGGCACCGAGAATGTGGTGACGGCCACTCCGACCGGTAGCCACACATACCAGTTAACCGTGGCTCCCAGAGCGTCGGTGACCTGCACGCCGAGAAGGATGCTGGAGCACCCGAACAGCGCGAGGCTTGGGACCACCCCGTTTCCCTGGGTGTGGATCGTCCCGTCCGCGTCCAACGTAAGGTTGCAGGCGTTCAACCCGCTTTGGCCTTGGATGACGCTCCAGCTGTAGGAGCCGCTGCCACCGGCGGCGGAGAGGCCGCCGCTGCCAGGCGTTGCTGAATATGTGCTACCCGGAGTGGCAGAAGGCAAGATCCTCGTGGTGACCGTCGGAGGGGCGAGCACGGTCAAGGTGAGCGTCGCAGTCGTCTCCCCGCCGAAGGTGTCCTCGCCCTCGAACGTCACACTGTAGGTCCCATCGGTTCCCGGCAACGGGATGCCGGAGAGGGACCCCGTATTCGGGTCGAGCGACAGTCCAGGCGGCAGCTCGTCGAAAACTCCGCCGGGTGCCGACCCTGGTGAGAAGCCCAGTATTTTCCAGTCATAAGGGCCCGTGAAACCCTGGTAGAGCCCGTTTGCCCCGAGCAGGTAGGCCTGGTAGGCAGCGCCGACCTCTGCTGTAGGCAGGCTGCTGCCATTGAGCACGACCCCGCCGGAGTTGGCTACCTGAATCGAAAGCGGTGGGATGACGTGGACCAGCTGGGTCCCACAACCCGAACCGCCCAGGGAGTCGCTCACCGTCACCGGCAGGTTGTAGTCGCTGCCCCCGGACCCCGGAGATGGGGTGCCGCTTACTGCGCCCGTAACCGGGTCGATTGAAACTCCTGGGATCAAGTTACTGGAGCTGCCGCACGACGCGCTCGACCAGGAGTACGGACCCTGTCCGTCGGCGACGCCCGGTGCGAAGCTGAAGGGCCGGCCCTCCTCGGCCCACAGGGCGGTCGAGGCATACGTGTCGGGAAGGACCGGGCTCGGTTGAAAGACGACCGGGGGCAAGGTCAGGGTGTCGATGGCGGTGGTCGGCGGGTTGAAGCTGTCGACGACCTGCATCGGCTGGTCGGTAGGCCCGGTCGCCACCGATGGATCCGCGAAATTCGGACTCGGATAGCCCTGCACGTAGCAGTCGGTCGACGTCGACGTCGACGCCGAGTAGTACTCGAGTCCGACTGAGCCGAACTCCGTTGTCAGGTCCTGGAGGCCTGGTGGGTTGGGGCAGGTGTAGGGCGCGGTCCCACCCTGATCGGCCTGGGTGATAGGGATCTTGTACGGGCCGTACGGAAGTCCGTCCTCGGCGGTAGGCAACGGGAAGCTTTGCGGGTGCACTCCAGGGATCACCGGCACGACCAGCGTGGGAGTCGACACGTTGCCGAGCGCGTCAGTCAGGTCCACGGGAATGTCCAACGTGCTGGCGGTGTAGCTGAGAGGCAGCCCCGTGATGGTGAGCAGACCGGTCTTGGAGATCTGCACAGGCCCTAGCGGATCGTTGGTGCCCCCCTGGGAGAACGTGATCGGGCCGGCGGGAGTGTTGAACCCGGCGCCGCTGCCGGTATATCCTCCCGCTTGAAGCTGGTAGGCATACGGAGCTGCGAGGGTGCCGGTCTCGATCGGGGGCAGGGCTCCGGGAGGCTGCGGAGGCTCCGTGAGTACCGGCGACGACGACGCCAACGTTACGGTCACGATGGGAATGGTGAGCTGCGCGTTGAGCCCGACGCTGAATATCCCGAACGAGACGCTCACTTGGAAACCGACCGTGGCCTCCAGTCCCACGGCCACCGCCCAAGTAGGCTGGGTCTGCTGGAACTGGGCCTTGGCATAGCCGTCGAGACCGACGTAGGGCCCGATCAGCGGCAGGCCCGTCTCCCAGGGAACGAAGCCGATATTGAAAGTGAGCTTGGGTCCGATCGAGAGCTTGGCGTACCCGCTGGCCGTGGCTGGAGAAGGGGTGAAGGTGTTCTGGGGGGTGTAGCTGTCGATCGGGGACAGCTGTCCTCCGGCATAGGATGCGCCGACTTGGAGGGTGAACCCTTGCGTCCCTTGGGCTGCAAGGGTGGCGGTCACTTGCGCCTGGGCGGTGGCATCCACCTCGAGGACGGGTGTGATGTTGATGACGATCGGTCCGAGGGTGATCGGGATCCCCGCCGGGTCTAGAGGAAACTTCGGCACAATTGCGTAAGTATATTGGCAGGTAATTCCCGCATTTATGCTTATATTATATGAAATACTCTCGATAATCGTCAGGTATGCGTCAGCCTGGAGCCCGGAGCCTGCACTCCAGGAGGCGTCGAGATGAGGGGTGATCGTGAACGTCGGAGTGCCGAGGCTGACTTTCCCCCAGGTGCCCTGGGCTCCGGCCTGGCAGGCGAAGCTACTGGGGTTAGTGGACGTAAGTGCGTGGACGTGGCCTGAGTCGCTCTGCGCGACGAGTTGGCGCACGCGGGCCTTGCTCAGCTGGACCGGTTGCCCGGCGATCTCGAACTCGCCTTGGCTCACCGCTTCGACCAGGCCGGCGTGCACGGTGGTAACCACGAGAGTATTCCCGTCGACCACCAGGTTCGTGATTCGCGCAAGCATGCCCTGGGGTACCAGGCCGCCCGGTGGGACATCGACGACGTCGCCGTCTTGGAGGCCGGCCAAGTCCGGGGGCTCTGACGGGCCGCTCCAGGAAAAGAAGAGAGTAGTGCCGTCGGGCGAAACGGACGTCAGGTCCGCCTCATCGGACGAGCTGAGCACCCTTGTGGTGTCGGGCACGGTGGTCAGGTAGCTGACGCCGACCACTGCCACCTGCCCGGCGTCGACTATCGCGGGGGCGCCGGTGACCGTCGGGTAGTACGTGTCTGAGCTGTCCCCCACCGGTGCCGCTGAAACCGTGTAGGTGCCGGGGGCCACGCTGAGAGTGGTCGTGGCTGTGACAGCACTCGAGTACCCGTTCGGCCCGCTGACCGTTACCGAGCCGTCTAGTCCTGGCGGGAGCTGGTCAACTGTTATGGCCAGGGCTCCCTGTCCCTGGCCCGGGGTGATTGCTGCGCCTCCCACGACGAGCGTCAGCATCGTGGTCACCCGAACCCCGCGGGAGTCAGAGACTGCGAGGGTCAAAGGAGCGACTGCTGTTGCGCCCGGCGTCCCGGCGATCTCGCCGGTCGTGGCATCCAGTGACAAGCCCTCGGGAAGGGTGCCCGATCCGATCGACCACGTGTAGGGCGGCAGTCCCCCGCTCGCCGAGAGCACCGCCTGGTAACGCTGCCCGACCACGCCCGCCGGGAGGGTCGTGTTGACGATGGAAAGCGGGCCGCCGCCGGGTGAACCGGTAGCCCCCGCCGTTGCGAGGGTAAGGCCCACAATCGGAGCAGCCAGCTTGGTTGCACCCAACGACCCATAAAAAGCCGCGTCACCGAAACTGAACACCCCGCCATCAGAACCCACCAGCCAATAACCCCCACCATCAGACGTCCCCGCCATAC
>JAKBBS010000017.1:0-11773 GCA_021808425.1 Actinomycetes bacterium | reverse complement strand
CCCACAATCGGAGCAGCCAGCTTGGTTGCACCCAACGACCCATAAAAAGCCGCGTCACCGAAACTGAACACCCCGCCATCAGAACCCACCAGCCAATAACCCCCACCATCAGACGTCCCCGCCATACCCACAATCGGAGCAGCCAGCTTGGTTGCACCCAACGACCCATAAAAAGCCGCGTCACCGAAACTGAACACCCCGCCATCAGAACCCACCAGCCAATAACCCCCACCATCAGACGTCCCCGCCATACCCACAATCGGAGCAGCCAGCTTGGTTGCACCCAACGAGCCATAAAAAGCCGCGTCACCGAAACTGAACACCCCGCCATCAGAACCCACCAGCCAATAGGCCGGAGCGCTCACCGAGCCGTCAGCTGGACGGAGGTGACCGACAGCGAGCCGGTTGAACCCGCCAGTGGGCGCTGGAGGGAGGAGAGGCTTCGCATCGGCCGGTTGGGCAGAGGAGGCGGCGCGGTCGGCCGCTGTGCCAGGAGCAACCATTTGGATGACGACGCTGACCCCGACGAGGAGGCACACTGAGCGAAGCAGCCAGGCAGAACCAACGCGACGACGCGTCATGCGCCGATGCACGAAGTGCACGAGACGCGATGATCGTGCCACTGGCTCCTCCCTCGACTATTGCGAGCTGTCAAGAACCTACGGTACGGGTACGCACGCCATTTAACATCGGGGGATTCCCCTATTTTTAAGAAATTTGAGTCCTCAGTCTTCGGACTGATACCCCTCAGGCCTTCGCTGGCGCGGACCCCGCTTCTAAGACGCTAAGAACACCCGTGTCTCGGTGGCGGAGCCGGCCGTAGGCAGCAGCGAGGATGGCTGCACCCGCCCCGACCCCGACTGCGAAACGGGGACCGGCGAGACCGCCGATGAAGCCGACAAGCGGTCCGCCTATAGGTGTCGAGCCGAGAAAAGCAACGGACCACAAGGCCATCACCCGACCCCTCATGGAGGGTGCGGCGCTCAGCTGCAGCGTGGCGCTGCCGAGGGAGAGAAACGACACGGACGCCCCCCCGACCGCGAAGAGTGCCACCTCTTCGAACAGAACCGAGGGGGCGAGACTTGCTGCGAGCACCGTGACCCCGAACACGACCGACGTCCCGATCAGCCGATTCATACCTTTGCCGGGGCGCCCCGCCACAGCGAGCCCGCCCAACACGGCTCCGACGCCCATAACCGCAGTGAGCGCCCCGTAGGTCTGAGGGCCACCGTGGAGAACCTGGCCGGCCATCAACGGCAGCGTCACCTGGAACTCGTAGGTGAGGCAGCCGACGAGGGCCATCATCACCAGCGCATCACGCAGCACTGGCGTCCGAGCGACGTATCGTAGGCCTTCTCGGAGCTGGCCTTTGGCCCTCGTAGCTACGGGAGCCGGCATCAGTTCGTCTTTTCGCATGACCGCCAACGAGATGAGGACGAACCCGAACGAGACTCCGTTCGCCAAGAAGCACCAACCGCTTCCTACGGTCGCTATGAGCACTCCGGCAGCAGCGGGACCGACTGCCCTGGCGACGTTGACCATGATTGCGTTCAGAGTCACCGCGTTCTTGAGCTCCGTGTCGCCGACCATCTCCGAGATGAAGGTCTGGCGGGTTGGGTTGTCGAGGGCGTTGATGAAGCCGAGCAGGACTGCCATCGGGTAGAGCATCCACAGCTTCAGGGCCCCGCTCAGATCCAACCCTGCAAGCGTCAGCGCCTGCACCCCGGCGAGACCTTGCGTCCAGAAAAGTATTCGGTATTTCGAGACTCGGTCGGCCACGGTTCCGCCGAGCGGACCGAAGAGGAGGATGGGGAGGGTCTGGAGAGCCACGATCAGGCCGACGTCGAACCCCGACCGCGTGTAGGAGTACACGAGCCAGGATTGGGTGACACCCTGCATCCACGTGCCGGTCATGGACAGCCCCTGCCCGGCGAAATACAAGCGATAGTTCCGGATCTTCAGGGAGGAGAAGGTGCGCCGAAGTATGCTCCGCCCGTCAGCCGCTTCATCCTCTCGAGCTTGCGTCTCTCCCACGCCTGTCACGTCGCACTCACTTGCCATAGTCGGCTGTCCAACCCACACCATATTAGCGAAGCTAACTATCCTGCGGTGACCTTCGTGCTCAATCCGCGCGCAAGGTCAGCCGATAATGCAGGAGCAGTGACCTTTGAGAACAGTTGAGGCGCCTTCGTCCAGGTCGCCACGAAAGGTGTTCGGGTGGCGGGTTTTCCAAGCAGCACCAAAGAGGTCGAGCCGCGAGGCGCCGACGCTGCTGAGCGTAGGGGCGGCGCCAGCGGCTACTCGGACAATGTGTCCTTAGTCGTCGGCGCTGACCACACAGTCACGGAAGCCAGCGAGGAATTCTGCCATCTGATCGGCCGCAGGCGCGACGAGGTCGTAGGCCACTCCCCACTTGACTTCACCCACCCCGACGATGTCGAAGCGAGCCGCCGGTTGATGGCTTACAGCCATCGCCAACCCGGTAAGGCATCCGTGCTGGAGAAGCGCTATACCGTCCCCGGCGGTGATGTCGTAACCGTACGGCTTACCGCCATGTGGCACCCCAGTTCCGAGGCGATCCTTGCCTACGTCACCGACATAACCGAGATCGCTAACCTCCGTCGTCGCCACAATGTCCTGATCGAAAGCTCGGCGGACGCCATCCTGGTGATCGACCGCTACTGGGTCGTGACCGACCTCAACCAGGCGGCCAAGGAGATGGTCGGCCCGATCGGAACCAACCTTTGGGACCTGCTCGCGGTGAGAATGCATCCAGAAGACTTGCCGGCCAGCTTCAAATCCATCGAGCACGCCTACCACTCGCCCGGATTGCATCACCCAATCAATTTTCGGGCGGGTGTTGGAAACAACATCTGGTTCCACTACTCAGCTACGGTCAACAACCTGCTGGCAGACGCTGCGATCCGGGGAATCGTCATCAACGTAAGGAACGTGACGGCCGAGGTCAAGCAACTCGCCGCGCTGCGTGAGAACGAGCGTGCGATGGGTCGGGCCCTAATCGAGATCAGCGAGCTGAGCGACCCTTTCACAGCGGGTCATCAGCGCCACGCAGCGGGAATTGCGCAGCGCATCGCTGCACGGATGTCACTCGATCCGCAGGCGATTGCCGACGTAGCTCTTGCCGCCTCGCTCCACGACATAGGCAAGGCAGGGCTGCCGACGTCTATCCTCTCCAAGCCCGGGTCGCTTGCGCCCGACGAGCTTGTCCTGGTTCGTTCCCACTGCGAGATCGGGCACCGGATCCTCACCAACGGCGGTATGTCGGTAGGGGTGACTGAGCCGGTGCTGCACCACCATGAGCGCATCGACGGAAGTGGCTATCCCGATGGTCTCGCCGGGGATGGGGTTTCGCTTGCGTCTCAGATCGTCGCTGTCGCAGACGCCATCGACGCTGCATCCGCCGACCGTCCGTATAGACCAGGTCTTGGCGTGGGCGCCGTCGTCGAGGACCTAGAAGACAAACGCTCCATTCTCTACAGGTCCGACGTTGTCGACGCAGCGCTGGACGTCTTCGGTGCTTCTCAGCCAGTTGCCGCAGACGCCAACTTCTTCAGGCCCGGATAGTCGACCTTTCCCGCAGGGCTGCGCCCTATGGAATCGACGAAGACTACAAGCCGAGGCGCCTTGTACACTGCAAGCTCCTCCCGGACAGCTCTGATAACCTCGTCTTCGCTCAGCTGCTCGTGCGCCGTAAGCTCGACCAGTGCGCATACTCGCTCACCGAAGCGCTGGTCGGGTACGCCGACGCAAGCCGCGTCGGCGACTTGCGGCAGCTTCTTGATGACTTCTTCGACCTCTTCGGGGTATACCTTTTCGCCGCCGGTGTTGATTACGACCGAGCCACGCCCAAGCAGCCGGATCGACCCGTCGGCGTCAACCGTTGCGCAGTCCCCTGGAATCGTGTAACGGACGCCGTCGATTGTCCTGAAAGTTCTGGACGACTTCTCAGCGTCCTTGTAGTAGCCGACGGGTATGTTCCCCGGCAGAGCGATCACGCCCACCTCCCCCGACCCCGCCTTGACGTCTCGGTCGTTCTCGTCGACCACTCGCGCACCCGCCCCGAGCGCGAACTCCGCAGTCTTTGCGCTCGACGCCCCGCCACTCATGCTCGCTCCCATGCCAACGGCCTCCGAGGACCCGAGGGAGTCGAACAGCACAACGGACGGCAGGTGCTTCGAAAGGCCGTGCTTGACCTCTTCGCTCCACATGACCCCCGACGAGTTGATGAGGATCAAAGACGACAAGTCCCAACGTCCGGGGTTGGCTTCTAGAGCCTCGAGCATAGGGCGGGCGAATGCGTCCCCGACGATCGCGACCGTGTTGACCCGTCGATCTTCCACGGCCGACCACAACTTGTCGGCATCGAAGCGAGACTCGGGAAGCGTGACTACGCAACCTCCGAGGATCATCGTTATGAAGGCGCTGAACTGCCCGGTGCCGTGCATCAACGGGCAGGCCGGCATCGTCGTTACGAGCCCGCTGCCACCCTCGAGCCGATCGCGCATCTCCGCCAACCCGCTCGCAGGTCCGAGCCCGACGAACGGGCTTCCGCCGGCACCCAGAACCCGGACAAGATCATCATTTCGCCACATGACACCCTTCGGCATCCCGGTGGTGCCTCCCGTATACAGAAGTAGGAGGTCGTCGCCGGAGCGCTTCCAGTCAGGGTTGGATCTGGCGACAGTCCTAGATACCACGTTGTCATAGCTCGTCGCCCAGTCCGGCTCTAGATGTCCGTCCGAGACCACGTACCACCGTCGGACCCGGCCGAGGCGACCCCTGATCTCCTCGACGATGGGAGCGAAACGTGCGTGGAAGACCACGGCCTCCGAGTCGGCATTGTCCAAAAGGTATTCAAGCTCCACTGGCCCGTAGCGGTAGTTGACGTTGACCGGGACCGCTGCAATCTTGAAGGCGGCGGCGTAGCTCTCTAGGTACTCGGGCCCGTTGGTGAGATACACGGCTACCTTACCTTGATGAGAGATTCCGATATCCAGGAGGTCAGCTGCCAGCGAATCGGCACGGCGATCGAACTCCCTCCAAGTGAACCGCCTGTCCCCGCAGAGTTGGGATTGACGATCTGGCGCCACCTCTGCGACGAGTTCCCAGATGTCAGCAAGATTCCATGACGTCTCGTCGGACAATTCGCTCATCCCCCCTGCTTTCGCTCTATCTACCGACTGAACCAATGTCCCGCGCACCAGGCGCCAACATTGCCGCCCCATGGTCTAGTACGTGTCCACCCGACCTGTCCACGCACACAAAATGTGCTTACAGTTGGATGTCCGGTCGGCCGACAAAAAGTGAAATCTCGAACCGGATCTGCCGTAACAAGTGAATCTCGGAGCAAAAGTATGGCCCATTCGCCAGGACGCCGAACGTCGCTGATCATCGAGGTGATCGGCTCAGCCGTAATCTGCGCCGCGACGCTCGCAACCGAGATTATCCTAGAGCGGGCGGCGCGCATCCGACACCCGCAGGGACCGAGCAGCCTGGAGACCTAAAGTGTCGCATGGGACGACCACATGAGACCATCGACCACCGGCTGGCAGAATGGATCGAAGCGCAACCCGTCTTCTTCGTCGCCACCGCACCGAGTTCTCCAACCGGTCACGTAAACTGCTCGCCGAAAGGTAATCGGCGCGAGCTGGTCGTGCTCTCGGACAGCTCTGTCGCCTACTTGGACCAGACGGGCAGCGGCGCCGAGACGATCGCACACCTCCTAGAGAACGGTCGCATCGTCTTGATGTTCTGCGCATTCGATGGGCCGCCGCGCATAGTCCGGATACACGGTCATGGCCGGGTACTCCTCGCATCTTCTGACGGATTTGAGGAGGTTGCGTCTCGCTTTGGAGGGGCTTCAGGAGTCGGCGTACGCTCGGTGATCGTCGTCGAGGCCACGAGGATTGCAGACTCTTGCGGCTACGGCGTGCCTATGATGAGGATGATAGGCCATCGCGAAGTCTTGGACGAGTGGGCGATCCGCAAAGGCAGGGACGGTATAGAGAAGTACTGGAAGGACAACAACGCCCTGAGCATCGACAGCCTTCCCGGGATGGATTGACCCTGCCGCTGCAGACGCTCCGACCGCCAGTGCTACGGCCGCCGCCTCAGCGCGTTGGTGGACCCGTGACCCCCAATGCACCGGCCGCGCCGGGCGGACCGAGCGGTCCCCCGCTGGACGGCCGGTCGAAGGATCCGTCGAAATACTTCGAGGTGTCCATCTCCATCGGAGAAGCACCAGCTGACTGAGTTCCGTGATGGACGCACACCCTTTGTCGGATGCGCCAGTCGTCGCCGCGTTTCTCGTAGACGTCGAGGTAACGTCCGTACCAAGTCTCGATCCCGGCGCTATCGAGTCGGCACATCGTGGTGACGTTGTAGACCTCGCCGCGAGCCAACCTCCCGTCGTCATCGAGCTCGATTGAGTGGTTCAGAACCGAGTGCATGGTCCATCTCCACTTGAGGTGCGCAGTCATGCAGTAATCGGCGAACTCGTGGGCATTCCCGCTGAACGCGCCATGCTCGTCTATCGCATCCGGCCAGTACGCTGACTTCATCAGCTCGACATCCAAACGGTCAACACCACGGCAGTATCGAAGGACCGCGTCACGTATGGTCTCCCGGTCGGCGAGTTGCTCTGGCGTGTAGGTCATAGCCACCCAATACTCGCGCATTCGATCGAGGCTGGGAGGCCAGCTCGATTGAAAAAGCTTCTGTCGATCTCAGTGTGAGCCCTAGTCTACGATCTACTTTCCCATGCGAATGGTCTGGAGCCCCGCGGTTAGCGGTAACTTCTATCCCCCCGTACTTGAGTCGCGATGCGAATATCGTTTGACCCTGGAGCAATGTGGGGAAAACTCATCTCGCAGGAACAACGAGAGGAGTGATCAGATGGTGACCGGAAGCGGAATCGTAGTCAGCATGATCGTGTTCGCAGTCGGAGCCGTGCTTGACTTTGCGCTCACTGTTAGCCCCAACCAGCACGGCTTCAATGTTCATACGGTCGGAATAATTCTGATGGCCGTCGGAGCGGTGGGCGCAGTGATCTGGATTGTCGCCGCAGTCTCCTCCGGCTCGCGGCGTAGCCGCACAGTCGTCGATAGCGGCGGCGGGCGGATAGTCGAGCAGGAGAACACGCGTCTGTAGGTTGGGCGGAGTCAATAGGAGTTCTCCAAACCTTTGAAAGGTGGTTTTCGATGTTGCTGTTGCTAGCTTTGCTTATTGTTCTTATCGTCGCAGGAGCCGGGTTCGCTGTGCACCTCCTCTGGATCTTGGCGTTGGTGCTACTCGCGTTCTGGCTGGTCGGCTTCGCGCTTGGGAGAGGCGAGGGTGCGGGCAGGCATCGCTTCTACCGGTGGTAGTCGTTTCACGAAGCGGTAGCTTCCTGTGCTTGAGCGTCCACTGTTCGATTTGACCAACTCGAGGAATTCGTGCGGTGGACGCTCGAGCTTCGTGGTCGTAGCCAATCGTCTCCCGGTACGGCAGCCCGACGAGTCGGATGGAAGGTCTTGGCCCCCAAGCCCGGGAGGGCTCGTTTCGGCCTTGACCCCCGTCCTTCGCGAGCGCCACGGCATCTGGGTTGGGTGGCCGGGAGGCGACTGCGATCCTGGCATCATCCCAGACACGGTCAACGGGATCGGTCTCAGGTCAGTTAGCCTTAGTGACTCAGAGTGCGACGGCTTCTACACCGGCTTTTCGAACGGAACGCTGTGGCCTTTGTACCACGACGCTATCAGGACCCCGACCTTCGACAGGGACTGGTGGCACCAGTACCGGGAAGTCAACGTTCGCTTTGCCGAAATTGCTGCAGACGTTGCAGCGCCTGCGGCAACGGTCTGGGTGCACGACTACCAGCTCCAGTTGGTTCCCGGATTGTTGCGCAGTCTTCGCCCGGATGTCCGCATCGGTTTCTTCCTCCACATCCCGTTCCCCCCTCGGGAGCTTTTCATGCAACTACCTTGGAGACGAGAGATCATTGAAGGGCTGCTTGGCGCTGATCTCATCGGCTTCCAAGTACCGGGTGCGGCGGCTAACTTCGCACGGCTTGCGAGACAGCTAACTAGCGCCAGCGGTAGCGACTCCGTGGTCGAGATCGATTCCCGTCAGGTTGCCGTGGGTGCTTTTCCAATATCGGTAGATTCACGCGGGATCGCCGCTAAGGCCGCTCAACCGGAAATAGTTGCAAGAGCCGCCCAGCTACGCAGCGACTTGGGGGGGCCCGACGTCGTCTTCCTCGGAGTTGATCGACTTGACTACACAAAGGGAATCGACCGTCGTATGGTTGCGGCTGGCAAGCTCTTCTCTGAAGGGATTTTACGCGCCGGCAGCCACGTCATTGTCCAGATAGCGGTACCGAGCCGGGAACTAGACCCCCTCTACCAGGAGGAACGTCACCACCTTGAGCAGCTGGTAGGCCAGGTCAACGGACAGTTCTCCTCGGTTGGTCATCCAGCGATCCACTATTTGAATCAAAGCGTCTCCAACGACGAACTGATCGCCCTGTATCTCGCCGCCGACGTCATGCTTGTAACCCCTCTTAGGGACGGAATGAACCTCGTGTCCAAGGAGTACGTTGCGGCCCGTGACGGTGCGGGAGGACAGCTGATCCTGAGTGAGTTCGCAGGGGCTGCATCCGAACTCAAAGGGGCCATGCTCGTGAACCCTCATGATATTGACGACATCACAGAGGCCATGCGTGCATGTCTGACCCGCGATCGAGCAGAGGAGATGCGAAATATGCGGCGCCTCAACCGGATAGTCCGCCGACGCGACGTACATCACTGGGCTGCGAGCTTCCTCGCCGCTCTGCAGGAAACCACCTCGAAATAAGAGAGGAGCAAGATGATCCAGTGTGCGCTCCCACCCCGTGAACACGTAGGTAGCAAGACGGGGTGTCGCCTCGAACGACACACCTTGCCCACCGCCCGCGGACCAATCACGGAACGGCTCTTCGAAATGTTCCGACATGCACCCGGCGAGTCGAGATTTCGTCTCGACGATTTGCGAACCGAATTGACCTCGGACGACCTCCAACTAGCGCTGTATTGCTGCTACGAACTTCACTATCAAGGCCTACCCGGCGTAGACGACGGTTGGGAGTGGGAACCCTCGGTACTCGCTCTCAGCAGCCAACTGGCGGGGCTCTTCGAAGCTCAGATTCGAACGGAGCTGCCTCGTAGTAAGACAGACGTCGACGAGGTTGCTGGCGCCCTCTGGGACATGACACGATCTGCTGGTGGTTCTTCTCTGTCCAGGTGGGTTACAGATCACGGCACGATGTTTCATGCCAGGGAACTAGCGGTACACCGCTCCGGCTACCAACTGAAGGAAGCCGATCCCCACACCTGGGCAATACCCAGACTCCATGGGCGGGCGAAAGCCGCCATGGTCGCTATCCAGAATGACGAATACGGCAACGGCACTGTCGCGGAGATGCATTCCTCGCTTTTTGCGGACACCGTCGCATCTCTCGACCTCGACTCGTCTTACGGTTTTTATGTGGATCTACTTCCTGCTGTCACGCTCGCAACGACGAATCTGATATCCATGTTCGGCTTGCAGCGCCGGTTGCGCGGAGCACTCGTAGGTCATCTTGCTGCCTTCGAAATGAACTCCGTTGCTCCGATGCGCCGCTACAGCGCGTGGCTCGAATCGTTGGGCGTTAGCGAAGGTGGACGCCGGTTCTACGACGTTCACGTGGACGCCGACAGGATTCATCAGTACATCGCCGTCGATGACCTTGTCGGCGGATTTTTGGAATCGGAGCCCTCCCAGGCGAGCGAAGTCCTTTTCGGCGCTCGGGCACTCGGTTTGGTAGAAGCCTCCTTCACCGAGCATGTTCTCGGCGCATGGTCTCGTGGCAAGAGTTCCCTTAGACATGCCGGGACTGACGAGCTGGCGCCAACAGCTTTATCTGCAAAGAGGAGCAAATGTCAGATCGTAAGGGAGTCGTCATCACAGGAGCATCCGCAGGGGTTGGTCGTGCAACCGCACGAATGTTCGCCGAGAATGGGTTCGACGTAGCGTTGCTCGCACGCGGCAGCACGGGTTGCAGGGCGCTGCCTCGGACGTCGAGTCCGCATGCGGCAAGGCAGTGGCAGTCCCTACCGACGTGGCGAGCTTCAAGGATGTTGATGCTGCCGCTAGCCGCGTCGAGGCCAAATTCGGTGACATCGATGTATGGGTCAACAACGCAATGACAACGGTCTTCGCCCCATGTTGGGACGTCAAGCCGTCCGCCTTCGCAAGGGCCGTCGAGGTGACCTTCCTCGGCCAATTTTGGGATACGACGGCAGCCCTGTCGCGGATGCGTCCGCGTGATTGGGGTTGCAATCGTTAACGTCGGCTGGCTCTTGCGTTCATCGGCAAGATCAGTCTCGCAAGCTGGGACAGGACGTTTGTAACGATGGTCGGTTTCGGTTGGGTTACGGCTAGTCGGCGAGGGAGACGATGGGGACAGGTGGGATGGTGGTGGCGGCGGGGAGACTGCCAGCGAAGAGGGCGTCGCCGTAGTCGAAGATACCGCCATCTCGTCCGGCGAGGCGGTAGCCGTTGGCGTCCGGCGTTGCGGCAATGGCGCTGATTGGTTTGGATAGGCGGAGGTCCGATGCCGAACCGTAGAACGGGGCGTTGAAAGCGAACACAGCGCCGTCTGAAGCGGCGAGCCAGTAGCCGCCTGTGGTGGTGTCGGTGGCGATACCGACGACCGGCTGGTTGAGGGGTCGGCCCCCCATCGACCCGTAGAAGCCGGCGTCACCGAAAGCGAAGACACCGCCATCGGACGCGACCTCCAAGTAGCCTTTCCCGTCGGCTGTCGCGGCGATCCCCACGACAGGGGCGTTGAAGGTTTTGGTGGCCGTCGACCCGTAGAAGCCGGCGGTACCAAAGGTGAACACCTGCCCGGTCGATGTCGCTAGCCAATAACCGTGGCCGTCTGGTGTGGCGGCCATGCCCACCACGGGCGACGCCGAGCGAGCAGACGCGGGGAGGGCCGGCTCTGACCCGAAGAACCCGGCGTCACCGAAAGAGAACACGCCGCCGTCGGCGGCGAACTCCCAGTAGCCTTTGCCGTCGGGTGTTTGGGTGATCCCGACGACCGGGGCGTTTAGGTGATGTCCGGCTTCGGAACCGAACGTGGTGGCTCCCGCGAACCCGTACACCGACCCGTCGGCCGAGGCCACCAAATACGCGGGAGAAACCGACACCGGCGGAGCATTGACCGGCGGAGCATTGACCGGCAGAGCAGTGACCGGCGGAGCAATGACCGGCAGGGTGGTCGCTGGGAGTGTGGCGTCGACGTAGTAGGTGGTTGTCGTAGTGGTGGTCGACTGCGTCTGGTCGGTCACCGTCTGCGAGTAGTTGAACTGGACGTTGACGTCTTCCTGACCGCCGACGACGTTGAACACGCATTCGCCGTTCGCTCCGACATTGACCGGGGTGATGGCACCGGAGCCGAAGGTCGTGGGCGTCGTAAAATTCTGGAAGGTGGCATCGCCGAAGACCTGCCCGACCTGCACCGGTAGGGATGTGGTTGTCACCGTCGACGCTACGGTGGGAGCGGCGACTGTGCTGGTGGGTGCCGAGGTGGTGTCCGCGGCGGCGGCCGCGCCGAACAGGGCCTGGGCGGACAGGTCAGTAGAGGCGACGGGGACCTGATGGTCATACACGACGGTCGGGGTGCCGTTGGCGATGACCCGGCCGATCACTCGGGTTGCCGACGCGGTGGCGTCTGGCAACGCGGCGTCCACCG
>JAKBBS010000180.1 GCA_021808425.1 Actinomycetes bacterium | reverse complement strand
GAGAGAAAACGGATGTCGTTGTCGAGGAGCACCCGCATGTCCGCGAGTGACGTCCTGACCTGGGCGAGGCGGTCGATGCCGAAACCGAACGCGAAGCCGCTGTAGCGCTCCGGGTCGATCCCGGTGGCTTCGAACACGTTCGGGTCGACCATGCCGCATCCGCCAAGCTCGATCCAGCCGGACCCGCTGCAAGTCCGGCAGCCGCCGCCGCCGCATATCGGGCATGTCACCTCGAACTCGCCCGACGGTTCGGTAAATGGGAAAAAGGAGGGCCGTAACCGTGAATGCATCCCCTCCCCGAAGAACGACTCGGTGAACGCCTCGATCACCCCTGCCATATCACCGAAAGTGATCCCTTCGTCGACCACGAGCCCTTCGATCTGGTGGAACACAGGCAGGTGCCTGGCGTCGGGGGTGTCTCGCCGGTAGCAACGCCCGGGCATCACCGCGTAGATCGGCAGCTTGGCGGATTCCATCAGCCGCACCTGCACAGGTGAGGTGTGGGTACGCAACAGCACCGTCTCGGGGGCACCGAGGCGCAGGTAGAGAGTGTCCCACATCCCCCGGGCAGGGTGGTCGGGGGGCATGTTGAGCGCCTCGAAGTTGTACCAGTCAGTCTCGGCCTCAGGCCCCTCGACGACCTCGAAGCCCATGGCGATGAAAGTATCTTCGAGCTCGTCCCTGGTCTGGGTCACGAGGTGCAGGTGGCCGACCGCGTTGGCGGAGGATCCGAGCGGTGCACGGCGGGGGCCCGCAGAGATCTCGCTCAGGTCGAGGCGCTCCGCGTCCACACGTCGGCGGTTCGCTTCGGCCTCACGGTCGCGCCGTAGCGAGCCTGCGAGCTCGGCGACCTGGCGGCGCACCTCGTTGATCGCCTCGCCCGCTGTCCCCCGATCCGCCGGGGCGAGGTCCTTGAGGGTTGCGTTCAGGGCTGCAAGCGGGGACCTTTTTCCGAGGAGTGCCCGTTCCGTCTCGACGAACGAGTCGAGGTCGGTTGCGTCTGAGAGCTGCCGCCTGGCCTCCTCGAGGAGGTGAGGCAGCGCGGATCGGATGCTTTCGATGTCGGTCAACGTCCCAGCCGCCGGATATGGCCCCACCCCGTTGCGGCCTGCGCGGGTGACGCCCCACGCCCAGGGTCGGGCGTGGCAATCCGGCGATTTTAACCGTTGGAGCGGCCCGGGCCGTCATCGTGACGGCGGGCGACCTCGAAGGAAAGGACTGTGGCCGCCATCGCTACGTTGAGCGATTCGCTCCGGGATCCCATCGGTATGCTCACCGTGGCGTCGAGCTCACCGGCGACGTCGGGCGGGATGCCATGGCTTTCGCTTCCGAGCACTATGGCGGTCGGCGCAGAGACGTCGATCGTATCGTAGGGTTCGCCGCCGCGGGCGACCGCACCGACACGGCGGAATCCGAGCGTCCCGAGGAACTTCAACGCTTCGACGGCCGCCACCCGCGACACGACCGGCAGGTGGAATACGGCGCCCGCTGAGGCCCGCACCGTCTTTGGGTTGTAGACGTCGACGCTGCCGTCGCAGACGACTACCGCCTGGGCGCCTGCGGCCGCTGCAGCGCGCACGATGGTGCCAAGGTTTCCGGGGTCGGCGGTCTCAACGCAGACCAGCACGAATCCGGCGCCGGCCAGTGTCGCGAGAGATGGATTGGCGATCCGGGCGACCGCCAGGATGCCTTGAGGGTTGACGGCGTCAGCGACACGTTTGAGGACCCCGTCGCCGAGGACGTCGATTCTCGCGCCACGCGACGACGCCCGTTCGCAGAGAGAACCATGGATCTGGAGCGACTCGGGGGAGTCGACGCACACGTTGTCCAGCGGCCAGCTCGCAGCGAGCGCCTCGTGGAGGAGCTTCGGTCCTTCGAGGACGAACTTTCCGTGCTTCCAGCGCGCTTGGGCGCTGGAATTGAGCTGGCCGACCAGGCGGACGGACGGGTTGGACCGCGAGAGCGGCCCTCCCCTCGCGAGCGGCCGCCCGCCGAGCTCAGTCAGAGGCTGATGCGAGCGCTTCCCGTGCGACCTGCACCAAGTTGGCGAAGGTGGCTTCGTCGTGGACGGCGAGATCGGCGAGGATCTTGCGGTCGACGTCGATTTCGGCGGCGCGCAACCCGGCGATCAGGCGGCTGTAGCTCATGTCGTAACGGCGGGCCCCCGCATTGATGCGCTGGATCCACAGCTGACGAAAGTCGCCTTTGCGGGCCCTGCGGTCGCGGAAGGCGTACTGCAGCGAGTGCATTACCTGCTCGTGAGCTGCCTTGTAGCTGCGGCTCTTGTTGCCGTAGTAGCCCTGAGCGGCCTCAAGGACTGCGCGGCGGTGCTTCTTGCTGTGAACAGCGCGCTTTACCCGGGCCATCAGCAGCTCCTTTCAGAATCGAAGTTGCGGTCGCATGTGCCTGCCGGCCGGCCGAGGCTCGACCCGGCTTGCGTCCGGACGGTGCTCTGCATGGTCAGAGTCCGAGTAGACGCTTGACCGAGCGGAGGTCGCCACTCGACACGTCGGCTTCGCGGCCCAGGCGCCTGGTCCGCGTGGAAGACTTCTTTTCGAGGATGTGGGAGCGAAAGGCGCGGCGGCGTCTTATTTTCCCGCTTCCAGTGACCTTGAAGCGCTTCGCAGCTCCACGGTCGGTTTTCATTTTCGGCATCTGAGCAACAACTCCCTAGGTCGGCTGAGAACTCTACCTGCTCTGGACGGGCTGGAGCACGTCAGCGAGATCCGCAGTGGCGCCGGACGCGGCGTGTACCGGGTCCGAAGGCGCTTCCGTCTCGAATACTTCGGGTGCATCGGGTGCCTCGGGTGCCCCAGAAGCCTCGGGAGCGCCAGAAGCCTCGGGAGCGCCGGGTGATTCCGCCGGCGGGCCAGTTCCGTCGGCGGCGGTCGCCGGCTTACGGGCCTGAGGCCGACGGTCGGGAGCAAGGACCATGATCATGTTGCGTCCGTCGAGCTTCGGTGCGGCCTCCACCTTGGCGACGGATCCGACCTGCTCGGCCACCTGGTCGAGGATCTTCTTGCCGAGCTCGGGGTGGCTCATCTCACGGCCACGGAACATGATCGTAATCTTCACCTTGTGGCCGTCGCCGAGGAACCTCGCGACTTGCCGGGTCTTCGTATCGAAGTCGCCGACACCGATCTTGGGCCGGTACTTCATCTCTTTGATCCCGGCGCTCGTGGACTTGCGCTTCGACTCCTTGGCGCGCTGCGCCGTCTCGTACTTGAAGCGGTTGAAGTCCATGATCCGGCATACCGGCGGGTTCGCCTCGGAAGCCACTTCAACGAGGTCGAGATCCAGCTTCCGTGCGATGCTCAACGCTTCGGGAAGCGGTTTTACCCCCAGCTGGGCGCCGTCTGGACCGATTAGGCGCACTTCACGCGCCCTTATTCGATCGTTGGTCCGGTGCTCGTTAAGGTCAGTCGAAGGGGCTATGCGACATCTCTCCTGGTCTAAGGAAGCCTTGGCAACGCCGCAGCGACGCCGTAGCATAGATCAGAAAGCGGCACTTGTCTCACTTTTGGCTACCGCGTCGCAAGAATAGCCCCAGGAAGCCTGGAAATACGCTCGTCCGATGCAAACCGGAGGGTTCCTCTTTCTGCACTCAATTCTCTCCAGGTTAGGCTACCGGAAATGAGCACTCTTTGGACACCGAGCGGGGAGCGGCCCATACCGAGGCCGACAGCACGCGCCGAGCGGCCACAGGCCGAGGCAAGAACCCCTGCGCCTCAAACTGACTTCGCTGACGTCGAACCCGACGAGGCGGAGATCCGCGAGCTGAGGGACCGTCTCGCTGGCACCCCGCCCGAGGTGATGGTCGCCAACAACGCCTTCATGATGTGCGAGCTCGCCGGGCTGCACCTGTCTTCGAACCCGCCCCACCTCTCAGAGGCACGGCTGTGCATCGACGCGCTCGGCTGCCTCGTAGAGGGCCTCGGCCCTCGCTTGGGACCGCCCGCCGCCCAGCTGGGGGAAATCCTGAGCGAGCTGCGCATGGCTTACGTGCAGCTCGCCGCACGCCACGGAGACCCAGCTACGCACACCAGCGGAGCCGCTGCCTCGCCCGCCGGCTAGACGCGCTGCAGCTGGGCGGCCTCCCAGACACCGCCGTGGCGGGCCACCAATACGAAAATCACCTTGGTCCCCTCATCGATAGTGCGCGACCCGTCCGCTATCTGGGTGCAGTGAAAAAGATACGAGTCATTCCCTTCGACTCGGACCGTGCCCAACCCGACGCGCTCGTCGAAGGACGATACAGTCCCTATCTGGACGGTCGGGTTCACGGGCGGCGGACAGCCTCGGTGCGGACAGCCTTGGTGCGGACAGCCTTGGTGGCGGCGGCGCTGGCGGCGTTCGCTACTTTTCTCACGGGACGATCTTGGCGATCGGCAGCTCGATGATGTCAGTAGCGCCGAAGTCCTTGAGGTTGGGAATCAACGTGTTGATCGTGTGCTTAGGAACGACCGCCTCGACAGCGAAACCGTCCTCGCCGAACAGCTTCGACACGGTCGGGGACTTCATCGCCGGGAGCAGGCCGATCACGCCGTCCAGGGCCGCCGGCTCGACGTTGAGCTTCACCAAAACCCGGGTCCTCGCTATGAGCGTCCCTTCGAGGAGACTGCGGATCTGCTCCATAGCGTGGCGTTTGTCGTCGTCGGCGAACGAGGCCGGGTTCGCCACGAGCTCGGTGTAGGACTCCAGGATCGTCGCGACTACCCGCAACCCGGCGGATCGCAGAGCCCGGCCGGTCTCGGTAATCTCCACTACCGCGTCCGCCACGTCGGGGATCTTCGCCTCTGTCGCCCCGTGCGAGAGGCGGACTTCGGCGTCGACGCCGTGAGCCTTGAGGTATCGCCGAGTGAGCTCCGGGTACTCGGTGGACACCCTCGTGCCTGGCGGAAGGTCGGATACCTCCCTGACTGGGGAACCGTCGGCTACTGCGAGAACGACTCGGATCGGCTGCGTCGTCGCTTTGCTGTAGCGCAGCTGGCCGAGCGACACGACGTCGCTCGATGTCTCCTCGATCCAGTCCCGGCCGGTTATGCCAAGATCGAAAAGACCTTCCGCCACATAAAGCGGGATCTCCTGGGGGCGCAGGATGCGGACGTCGTCGATGCGGGGATCGTCGATCACCGCCTTGTAGTCCACGTCGGAGCGTCGGTTCACGCCAAGATCCGCGTCGGAAAAAAGTTCGAGCGTCGCCCGTTCGAGCGACCCTTTCGGAAGGACAAGTCGCAGCACCAGCTACTCGCCTCCCTGCGAAGCGCTCACAGGCCGGCCTCCTCGTCGAAGATGTGACCGAGGCGATCGCGTTTGGTGCGCAGGTAGCGGATGTTCTCGTCGTTCGGTTCGGTGTGAATCGGGATTCTCTCCACGATCTGAAGCCCGTACCCTTCAAGCCCACCGCGCTTGGCGGGGTTGTTCGTCATCAGGCGCATCGTGGTTACCCCGAGGTCGACGAGTATCTGCGCCCCGATGCCGTATTCGCGGCTGTCCACCGGAAGGCCCAGCTCCACGTTCGCGTCGACCGTATCGAGCCCTCCGTCTTGGAGCTCGTACGCGCGGAGTTTGTGCGAGATTCCGATACCCCTGCCCTCGTGGCCTCGCAGGTAGACGACGACGCCGAGGCCTTCCGCTGCTATGCGTTTCATCGCACCGTGCAGCTGCGCCCCGCAGTCGCAGCGCATCGATGCGAACACGTCTCCGGTGAGGCACTCGCTGTGCACTCTGACGAGGACGTTCTCTCCTTCTCGAGGCTCCCCCATGACGAACGCGAGGTGCGTCTCGCCGTCGAGGACGCTTGTGTAGGCGAGACAGCGAAACTCTCCGTATGAAGTCGGCAGACGTGCATCCGCGGTGCGCACCACCAGGCGCTCGGTACGCCGGCGATACCGGATCAGGTCGGCGATGGTGAGGATCGGAAGGTCGTGTCTAGCGGCGAACTGCTCCAGCTCCGCCCGCCGGGCCATCCCCATACCGTCTTCGGTGACAATCTCGCAGAGCACCCCTGCGGGCGAGAGCCCTGCAAGCCTTGCAAGGTCGACGGCGGCCTCAGTGTGACCGGCACGTTTGAGCACGCCTCCGTCGCGGGCGCGAAGCACGTGAAGATGGCCGGGGCGCAGCAGGTCGTCGGGCGTGGTCCCAGGTTTGACGAGCGCTTTTGCGGTCGCCGAGCGATCCTGGGCAGAGATACCGGTCGTAGTGCCGATCCGCAGGTCGACCGTGACGGTGAACGCAGTCCTCTGGCTTTCGGTGTTGCGTTCGACCATCAGTGGCAGGTCCAACTCGTCCGCCCGGTGATTGGTGACCGCCGCACAGATCAGTCCGGACGTGTAGCGCACGAAGAAACCCATTACCTCGGGCGTAGCGTGCTCCGCTGCGACGATCAGGTCACCTTCGTTCTCGCGGTCCTCGTCGTCTACGACGACGACCATCCGCCCCGCTGCGATCGCTTTGACCGCCTCGTCGACAGTGGCGAAGGTCATCGCTGCGAACGTCCGGTCACGCCTGCGCCGGTAGCGGCCGGAGGGTCAGGGGTGCTCGGCAGGTACGGGGTGATAGCCCCTGCGGACAGAAGCCGCTCAACATACTTGGCGATAACGTCAACCTCCAGGTTCACAAGTTCGCCGGCTAACCGACGCCCA
>JAKBBS010000179.1 GCA_021808425.1 Actinomycetes bacterium | reverse complement strand
CTCCGTTGTCCACTGGACGGCGAGGGGAGACGCAGAGCAGCAATGTCGGATTATGAACATGCTTTGGTGCGGGCGCGGTAAGCGATGACATCGGGAACCCTCGTTCTGGGGCTGCTGAACGGCCTGATCATCGGACTTCTCGCCCTGGGATTCGTCTTGGTGTACAAAGCCAACCGGTTCTTGAACCTGGCGCACGCGCAGCTGGGAGCGGTATCGGCCATCCTGCTGGCCAGAGGATGGTCGGGTAGGGAGCTGGCGCGGTGACGGGCTGTAGGTCGGGCCGGGCTCAGGTCCCTCGGTTTCCCGCGGGCTGCCTTGGTCGGCTGCCATAGCTTGTTCCGTTTCCAGCTCCCTCCCATCGAACCGTGCATGCGGTTCTCCCGCACACGGCTCACCGACGTCCTTCACCGCCGGCATTCAGCTTCTCCCGCCAGGGCTTGTGTGCCCTGGGAGCGACGACGATTCCGTTGAGGGAGATCAGGCCCAGAGCGTCCGGCGAGCGGTAGATCTGGCTGAAACCCCATGAGCGTCCCTTCTTGTGCCGTTTGGCAGTGAAAAGGGCGATCCTCATGACGGCGTAGTCCCTGATCTTGTCGAAGGTCCAGGCCGAGTTGCCGAACCGGAAGTACCCGGCCCAGCCACGGAGGAAGCGGTTGACTTCCGCCACGACCTGTTCGACCGGTGCGACCAGCCGGGCCCGCATCGTCAGGAATCGGATGCGGTCCCGGGCGTGTCGCATCGCCCTTTGTGAGGGCCAGCGAGCCAGGAACACATACCCGCTGGAACCCTTGCGTGGGTGCGAACGCACCAGACGGTGTTCGAGTAGGGTCGAGCGCTGGCGCGGTAGTGGCTGGTCGGTCGGCTGGGTCCCGATCGGGCGATCGTGGTGGCATTTCTCAGCACACCGGCCCGGGACCCGCGGATGGCCGACCGGGTCACCCCGTTTCCAGCGCCCGCCCGTCGAACTGGGCGTGCGGTTCTCCCGCACCCAGCTCACCGACGTCGTTCACCGCCGGCATTCGGCTTTCCCCGCCACGGCCGGTTCGGCCGTGGCGCAACAACGAGTCCGGACAGGCTGACCAGGCCGAGCTGGTTGGCCGAGACGACCCCGACCATCCAGCGGCCGAACGCCGGGCGCCGCCCGTGGCGTTTAGCCACGAAACGTGCCAGGCGCATCTGGGCATACCATCTGATGTCGATGAAGTGCTGAGACGAGTTCCCGTAACGAAAGAACCCGGCCCAGCCCCGCAGGAACCGGTTGAGGCTCCCCACGACTTCTTCGACCGGCACCAGGACCCGACTTCGCATCGTCATCTGACGGATACGATCTCGGGCACGCTGCATCGCCTGTCTCGTGGGCCAGCGGGCGAGGAAGCTGAAGTGGTGGCGGGACCGAGACGACCGGTTCGACACCCAGCGGTGGTGGAATCCGAGGAAGTCCAGCCCCTCGCCTCCTCGCACCAGGTGCACGATCCGGGTCTTTGACGCCTTTGGTTCCAGGCCGAGCCCCTGAAGGATCGCCGTCAGCGCCGCAAGGGCGTCTTCGGCTTCCTTCTGGGAGCGGCACAACACCACGAGGTCATCGCAGTAACGCACCAGCACCCCAACGCCGCCACCGTCCTGCCACGCTTTGTCGAGGCGGTGCAGGTAAATATTGGCGAGCAGTGGGGAAGCAACCCCACCCTGCGGGGTGCCGCTGTCACTGTGGCGGACCAACCCGTCCAGCATCACCCCTGCACGCAGCATCGTGCGCAAGAGCTTGAGGACGTGACGGTCACAGACCCGCTCCTCCACCGCCGCCACCAACCGATCATGCGGGATCGCCTCGAAACAGTTGGCGATGTCGCTCTCAACCGCCCAGCGCCGACCCCGCCAGGCCTCGTCAATCAAGACCTGGAGGGCGTCGTGCACGCCACGTTTGGGCCGAAACCCAAAGCTGCACGGCAAGAAGTCGGCCTCGAACACTGGCTCGAGGACGATCTTCACGGCCGCTTGCACGATCCGATCGCGAACAGCGGGAATCGAGAGGGGGCGCTTGTCTTTTGACCCATGCTTGTCGATAAAGACACGACGAGCGGGCAGCGGACGATACGTCCCCGCCTTCAACCCCGCCGTCAGCTCGCCGAGCAGGAGATCAACTCCATAGCGCTCGACGTCGGCGATGGTGGTCCGGTCGATGCCGGCTGCGCCAGCGTTGTGGCGCACATTGGACCACGCCCGCTCCAAGACGTCTCTGCGATAGACCTTGTCATAGAGCGCGTGGAACCGTCGCTCGGGGTCGGCCTTGGCCGCCCGGTAAAGCGTCCGTTGAAGGACTTGGACTCGATCCTGCTCAGCGGTGCTAGCCATAAGGCACTCACCTGCCCTTTCCCGCATCGAAACACGTCGACGAAGCAGCGGCCCTTCCCTCCCCGGCGGTTGTGTTGTCCGTCCGGGTCGATCAGTACTATGGCCGCCTCCGACGCCCACCCGGCACGGTGCCCACTTCCCGAGGTCATCGGTTATAGGGCCCGTCACTCCGACAGCCTTCTCGCAGGGCTATCAGGCCGGGGAGGGCCTCTCCAGTTCCCGTCACCACCGTCTGGACGTTCCGAGCCCCTTACGCCGGGGAGTTCATCGCGGCTGCGATCCAGGGTCTTCACCGCTTCCATGGCCTTCACCGTGAGGTTCGCGGCTCGGCTCTCCCTCTGTGATTTAACGACGCGGCAGGCTTCGCTTCATGCTACGGACCGCCCAGTTGCTCCCCCTATAGGGCTTTCGACACTGGGCTTCGACGCCGGGCGTTTCCACCCGACGCCGCCAGTCTGCTACCGGGCCTCCTGACAGCTACCCGGACCGGACTTACACCGGCAGGCGATGACGAGCTTGCGATCGAAGGTTCAGCTACAACATCAACCTCACCTCCGATCTACTGGACGCACAACCGAGGAAATCGAACCCCGGCTTGCTTTCCACCAACTGCACGATCCTGGTCTTCGCCGGTTTCGGCTCCAAGCCGAGCCCGTTGAGGAAGCCGGTCAGCTTGGCCAGAGCCACTTCTGCCTGACCCCGGCTCTTGCAGACCACGACAAGATCGTCGGCATAACGGGCGAGTGTCCCATATGCGGGACGCCACGCCCGGTCGAGGCGGGTCAGGTACACGTTGCAGAGCACGGGTGAAATCACCCCACCCTGCGGTGTCCCTGACACCTCTCGCCGGACCGTTCCGTCCTCCATCACCCCTGCTCGCAGGAACGCTCGCAGAAGCGCCAGGACCTTCCGGTCGCAGATGCGCTCGGTGACTGCTGACATCAACCCGTCGTGCGGGATCGCCGTGAAACAGTTGGCGATGTCCGTCTCGACTATCCACCGTTTGCCCCCGAAGGACTCGTCAACGAGCACCTGCAGGGCGTCGTGAGCCGACCTCTTCGGGCGGAACCCGAAGCTGCACGGCATCATGTCCGCCTCGAAGACCGGCTCGAGCACGATCTTCAACGCGGTCTGCACGACCCGGTCACGAACTGCCGGGATCGACAGCGGCCTCCGCTCGGACTGCCCCGGCTTGGGTATCCATACCCGCCGGGCCGGCATCGGCCGATATCTGCCTTCCCGAAGCTCCGCTCCCAGCTCGTCGAGCAGACGGGTCTCCCCGTACTGTTCGACATCAGCGATGGTCTGCGAGTCGATGCCCGGTGCGCCGCCATTGCGCCACACCTGTCCCCACGCCCTCCACAACACGTCCCTGCGATGAACCTTGTCATAGAGCGCATGGAACCGTCGCCCGGGATCAGCCTTGGCCGCCCGGTAAAGCTTGCGCTGCAAGACACGCACCGCGTCGAGATCGTCATCGACCTCGACACCAGGGGTGGGACCAGCCACAAGGGCACTCACCGGCAATCCTTTCTACGCAAGCACAGACGAAGTAGCGGCCCTTCCCTCCCCGACGGTTGTGTTGTCCGTCGGCTCGATCGGTACTACGACCGCCTCCGACGCCGTCCCGGCAGGTCCGTCCACTTCCCGGCTCGTCACCAGTTATAGGACACCACGCTCCGGCGAGCTTCGCAGTCGCCGGGCCGGGGACGGCCTCCCCAGTTCCCGCCGTCACCTTCCGAACGTTCCGAGCCCTCTACGCCGAGGAGTTCCTCGCGGCTGCAGTCCAGGATCTACACCGCTTCCATGGCCTTCGCCCTGAGAGACGGGGCTCGGCTCTCCCTTTCCCCGCCTTTCAGCGGGCACATTCACGGCGCGGCAGGCTTCGCTTGACGCTACGGACCGCTCGGTCGCTCCCCCTTTCACAGGGCTTTTGACGCTGGGCTTCGACCCGGCCCGTTTCCAGACCGAGCCGCCAGCCTGCTACCGGGCCTCCTGGCAGCTACCCGGACCGGACTCCCACCGGCTGGCGACGACGAGCTTCAGATCGAGTCAGAACGTCATCTCATGGCATCCCCTCCCGATCCCTGGGCGCACTCCCGGCCGTTGTGGAATTTCGGTGATGGTCTCACTTTGCAGGCGATGTGATCATACGCCTTGGGTGTGACGGTCTGGTCGGTCGGGTTCATGGCAGTCGTGTCAGGCGTTGAGGAGCTCGTCGCAGGTGACGGGCTCAGCCCAGCATGGTGAGATCCCTCCGTAGCCCAAACGGCGCATGAAGGTATGGCAGTCTTCGCAGTACTGTTCGCCCAGGGCCCGTTTGGTGCAGGTGTCGCATTCATAGACGGTGCTGGCCTTGCCGGGAGCGTGGGCTGGCGGGGCGGGTGCGGTCAAGTTGGGTTGATGGCGCCGGCGCCACAGGGCTTGGCGGCAGGCGTCGCTGCAGGTGGTACGGGGCCGGCCGGCGGGCAGGGGACCCTGGCGGATGCGGCAGCTATCTGTTACGGAAACGTTACGCGACGGCATGGCGGGCCTCGGGGTTGGTCCGGCCGGCTTGGCGGCGGGCGACCTCGGCGCGGATGGCGGCGGTGAGGACGGGCATGTCCTTGCAGCCCCGGATGCGACGAAACGAGCGTTCGGCTTCCAGCATGCCGACGCCGACCCAGCGGCGCACCATCTTCGGGTCACGCCAGTTGGTGACGCGTCCACCCAGACGTTGCACGACCGAGATCATCGACTCGACGCTGTTGGTGCATGACAGCGACCGGGCCAGACGATCGCTCGCACCGAGACGGCGGACGGTGAACATGTCCTCCAGTCCTTCGCGCAGGCTGGCCGCCGCGGAGGGGTAGTGCTCGTCGAGCTGCGTAGCGATCCCCTTGGCGACCCGCAGGCCCCGGGCGGCGTCGGGGTCGTTGAACGCCTTGGCCAGCTGTCTGTCGATGATGGTGGCGTAGCCGTCGGGCAGGTAGGAGTCGAGGTTCTCCGTTAACCGGCCCTCACCGCCGGTCCCCGGCTCGACGTCGTGAGGGTCCACCTCGGCGGCTGAGCGGGGGCGGATACTCATGTGAGGAGGGCTTGTTCATGGTTGCGGTCGCTCGTGTGGATGGAGGTCACCGCCTGGTCGGTGACGGTTCGCTGGTCGAGTTCGCGAACCGCTGGCTCGGCCATCTCGAGGGGGCGGCGGTTCTCGCCGGCCACGGTGCGCTCGTACGCGTTCGACGTGGTGTGCCTGGCCCGGTTCTTCGACGAGGCCGGAATCGATTGGCTTCAGGCGAACCCGACGGACTTCTTTGACTGGCTGGAGTGGCAGTCCCGACCGGTGGCGACGAACGATCAACAGGTCGTCCGCCTCGCCGACAAGCGAGGCGCCGCGGCGATCAGCATGAACCGGAGGGTGGCGGCGGCTCGTGGCTTGTACGAGCACGCCACGATCTGCGGTGTGCTGGACCGCAACCCGGTGCCCGCGCCCAGGCGCAGTTCGGGTCTGCGCGGATCTCGGCAGGGTCTGCTCGGTCACGTCCGCGGCCGGAGGCCGACGGGTTCGGGCCGCCTGGTCCGCCATGAGCGTCGCCTTCCCGAGTGCCTCGACTCTGCGGATGTGGCGGCGTTCCTGTCGGATCTGGGCACCCACCGGGACCGGGCCATGGTGCTGGCGATGCTGCTCGGCGGTCTGCGAGCGGCGGAGGTCCGCTCGCTACGCCTCGCCGATGTCGACATGGGCCTGCGTCAGGTGAAGGTGACGGGCAAGGGATCGAAGCAGCGGTTGGTGCCGGTGGACCGCGCGTTCTTCACCGAGCTTGCCTCGTATCTACGCGTCGAACGCCCCCAGGGTCTGTCGACACCGGAGTGCTTCGTGGTGCTGCGCGGCCCGAGCGCCGGCAGCCCGATGACCGGGGCGGGAATGCGACGGATCTTCAGGACCCATCGGGCCCGCAGCGGCGCGGCCAGGGTGCGTCCGCACCGCCTGCGGCACACCTTCAGCAGCGAACTGGAAGTGAGCGATGTTGCGCGTAATGCATCATTCGACATGGTTTGTGATCGTTGTCCCGTAAGGGGTTTGGGTTTCTCGTCACTGGTGACTGTTGGCTCGGGGTGAGGTAGAAGCCCTGGTGAGGAGGGGTATCCACCACCTGGGTTGATGTGGGTGCAACGGTGTGGCGTCTGCTTTCGTTGCGTCTGCTGCCTCTGGGTTGCGTCGGGCGCCTCAGCGTGGAGGTGCGGTGCCGGATGGGTTGGAGGACGGCTGGACAGGCGGCGCTGGTGTTGGCGGGCGAGGCGATCCCGTTGCATCCCGAGG
>JAKBBS010000016.1 GCA_021808425.1 Actinomycetes bacterium | reverse complement strand
CCATTTGGGACGTCAAGCCGTCGATCAGAGTAATCAACCGCTACGGGCCGACGGAGACGACGATCACGGTTTCGGACTTCGAATTGACTCCGGAGTTGCTCGCCGGTGGCTATGTTCCGATCGGCGGTCCGCACCGGGGGACAAGCTTCCACCTCCTCAAGTCCGACGGCACGCCCGTCAGTACCCCGGGCGAGACGGGCGAGCTCTACATTGGTGGCGGCCAGCTGATGGACAGCTATTGGAAGGCCCCCGAGCTGACGACTGCTGTGTTGAGATCCGACGTTGTCCAGGGGGAGGTCGTCTACAAGACGGGCGATCTGATGCGTCTCGATGAGCGCGGCCACTATGCCTTTTTGGGAAGAGTTGACCGGGTGGTGAAGCGAAGCGGGATAAGGCTCTCATTGGTCGAGGTTGCCGAGGAGCTGACGAAGTTAACCGGGGTTCAAGCAGCGGTAACAGCAACCTTCGACAATGAGGGCACGCTAGGCGTCGCAGCTTTCGTCGTAGTTGACACAGGTATGGATCACCTTTCGGTCCGAGATAGCGCAGCGGCCGTTCTTCCGACAACTATGCTGCCGGATCGGATCATCGTCATACCCGAACTGCCCCTCAGCACGTCGAGCAAGGTCGACGAACGGCGCCTATTGCGCGAGGCCCACCTCGCCCCGTGGCCGCAGAAAGCAGTCGGACCCGCGTAACTGTGCCGCGTCCGCTTCGAGCAGGGCAGAGATGCGATAGAAGAACCAACTTCAGATGCTCCACTGGGACGCCGAAGAGGCCACTGTGGACCCTTCCAGGTCAAGTAACGGCATTCTCAAACGCGAGGCGAAGCGCAATCTGGAAGTCGCGTTCGTCAACAACATGCCGCCTTCGGCCTTCGCTGCCGCCGAGAGGCAGTTTCTCGGATTGGTCGCTGAAACGTCCCCCATCCCCGTCACCTGCAGACGATTCGTCGTGCCTCACCAAGTCGCGGAATTCAACGAGAGGCAGATCCCGGGATATTTTGACATCGAGAACATCTACTCCACCACCCCTGATGCAGTAATCGTCACCGGCGGCGCACCGCACCCGGGCCCGACCGAAGACGAGCCATCCTGGGACGAGATGGCGAGACTCCTGGAGTGGGCATGCAATACAGCCACCGTAGTGGTTGCCTCTTGCCTCGCTGCACACGCTGCCGTTGCGTTGTTCGACGGGCTTGATCGGCGTCGCCTCAAGCAGAAACAGACAGGCGTCTTGCTCCAAGCCGTCAGGAGCCATACGCTTTTGACCGAAGGCCTCCCCGCCAAGCTGCACATGCCCCAATCCCGCTTCAACGATGTCCCGACAGAGCTCATTCAGTCAGCCGGATACCAAATACACCTAGCCTCGGTTCACTTCGGTTGGACTGTTGCATCCAAGCGAGTCGGACACTCCGAGCTGGTACTGATGCAGGGCCATCCTGAATACGACCCATCGAGTCTTCTCCTCGAATACCGCCGCGACGTACGTCGTTGGCTAGAACATGCCCAAATCGACATCCCGCGGCTGCCAAACGGCTGTGCTGCACCAGTCGATATGCGGCGGCTCGAAGACTTCCACTCAGCAATCCTCGCGAACACCCCGGTGGAATTCCCCGACTTCGAATTGATTGCCCGGCGAGCTACGGCGTCATGGCGCCCTCACGCCCGTCGCATCTATCACAACTGGATGGGGATAACGAGAGACAAGGTCAGTTCGAGCGTTGCGTGACGAGACGATAGCAATTCACGGTGGCTACTCGGGGGACTTGACTCGTGCAGTGGCGGTGCCGATACACCAAACCATAGCGCACGACTTTATCGATGCAGCGCACGCCGGGGCTGTTTTCGACATCCAGACACCCGGGTTCCATTACAACCGGATCAACAACCCGACAAACGACGTCCTCGAACAGCGAATGACGGCCCTCGAGGGTGGCACCGCGGCTCTGGCCGTCGCCTCCGGAATGGCCGCCGTAAGCTACGCCCTACTCACCGTTGCTAGGTCGGGCATGAACATAGTGGCAGCTCCTCAACTCTACGGAGCCACCTACACCTACCTTGCGCATGTACTTCCGACGTTCGGAATCGAAACGCGCTTTGCGGACAGTGACAACCCGCACGCCATTTCGTCGCTCATCGACGACCGAACGTGCGCTGTGTTCTTCGAGACTGTAGGAAACCCAGCCGGAAACGTCGTGGACATCGAAGCAGTGGCCGAGCTTGCCCACAGTCGTGGAGTCCCAGTCATAACCGACAACACAGTCGCAACGCCTCTGATGTTGAAGCCGATCAGCTTTGGAGCTGACGTTGTCGTCCACTCACTGACCAAGTTCGTCGGGGGCCACGGTACAACATTGGGTGGGGTCATCATCGATTCCGGGCGTTTCCCGTGGGCCGCGCACGCCAATCGCTTCCCGATGTTCAGCGAGCCGGAGCCGGCATTCCACGACGTCGTCTTCGCGCGTGACTTCCCAGATCGTGCGTTCGCAGTGCGAGCCCGCAGCGTTACGCTACGAAACACCGGTGCGACCCTTTCCCCGATGTCAGCCTTCCATCTGCTCCAAGGGCTCGAGACTTTGGCAGTTCGACTCGACCGCCACGAGGCGAACGCCCGAACAGTCGCCGAATACCTTGCGCAGGACACCAGGGTTGCGTGGGTGGGCTACGCCGGATTCGCCGACAACCCCCACCATGCTTTATGCCGCCGCTACCTTGGCGGAAGAGTTCCGTCGATCTTGACGTTCGGTCCCGTCGGTGGCTTCACGGCTGCCATCGCCTTCTTCGACTCGGTAGCCCTTCTCAAGCGTTTGGTCAACCTCGGCGATGCCAAATCGTTGGTGAGTCACCCCGCCTCCACGACTCACCGCCAGCTCAAGCCTCACGAGCTCGCAGCGGCCGGGATAACAGCTGACGCAGTCCGCCTGTCCGTCGGGATTGAGCATATCGACGACATCCTTGAAGACATCGACGCTGCACTAGACGCCGCAGTCAAGACTTCAAGTTAATCACCTAGCTGACAATAGACCTCGCGCAAAGGTCTGCGTCCAATACGGCACGCAGCCGGCTCTGTGGCGAAGGTAGATAGTGTGTGAAGTATCTTGTCCCCTCGCTGAGGACTCCGAGGATCCACAGATGCTCCTGCGGCCGGCCGTACGAGTCTATAGGGTGAAAGGACTGATCGAGGCAAACGCTTCCGACCTCGCTTGCTCCGTAGTGCATCTGGCGCATTCGTCCGGCGTCGGCGAGGCGCCTCAGCAGAGGTGCTTGCGAATTCGCTAGTGACGGCATGTCCAGATGTCCTCTGATCACTCGGTCAACTGTTATGCCAATGCCCTCATCAAGCTTTGTCGACTCTATCCGAACCCCACCTGTGGTCCTTCGAAGGCGGGGGTTTGGCCCAAACGGCATCCGTACTACACCTGCATCTATCAAGGCGAGCAACTGCTGCGAGCGAATTGCTGGTGGTCCTGCCTCCAGCCGGTTGAGGCGCCCTCGGATCGTCGAGCAGAAATCGACATACGATTCCGCTGACAGCCCACCGAATTCGATAAGACCGCGAATTCGGTCGCGAAGAATGCGGGTGGTCTCCTGTGCCGCCTTGACGGGACTGCCCATCGGGTCGAGAGCCTCGTCAAGGTCCGCTTCCAACGCCTGCTTGGCCCAGGACTGGTACAGATCACTCGAAGCGAACTCAATACCGTTCCCAGCAAAGAGATTCTCCTCCGCTACGAAAGTACCGTGCATCGCCTCGAGATCCTCTAGGACCTTCGCGAAAGTTCCGCTCTGCCAGGCGACTTCCAGGTCCGCTACAACGTGTCGGGCCGCCTCTGCCCCGGCGATCCTCTGCGCACGCTGAGCGTGAAATCGGACCTGCATCTCGGAAACTATCAGCGGAAGAAGGTCGTTTCGAAAGTCAAGCTCCCTCCGCAGCCCGTCATCTGTTCGCGCCATTGCCGCCGTTGCTGTCGCGGTGAAGATCACGGGATCGTAGGAACCCGTCGGGTCGATACCGTGCGTCGCCTTTGCGCAGTAGGGTACGCCTGACCTCGAATAGAGACAGATCGTCGGTTCAGCTCCTCCACTCAGGTATCGAAGGCGCCCCGCTTCGGCCGAATCTACGAAGCGTCCACCCCTTCCAGTAGTAAGCGCTGCCACCACGTCGAACGCAACGAGTCCCATTCCAGAGACTGCAACCGTTTCTGTGGGTGCCACGACCGACACGAGGTATGGCACGGGGTACGGCCTAAGCGACCTCGGACGCTCCTCGGTGTCGGCCTCTTCGATGTTTTCGGTGTGTCCCGTAGTGAGGACGACGTGGTCGACGGCGAGCAGTCGCCCATCGCTTAGTACGACGACCTCTCGCCCGTCGCTACCGAGTGCTACGTCGAGCGCTGAAGCATCGTGGTGGCGGATCTCAACGTTGGAGGGAAGTGACGTTGCCAACGTCCGATAGAACCACTGGAGGTACTCCCCCATCAACCGTCGGGGCAGGAAGTCAGACGGGCTGATCGGCCGGCCCCTGGGATCTCGACGGCATTCGTCGCCGACCCACCGGTAGCCTTCTCTTGTCACCCACTCGTAGAAGCTCAGGCCGTACGGAACCTCGGATCCTTCGCCCAAGGTATACAACGAGAGCTGTCCGCACGCGTTGTTCAAGATCAGATAATCGGGCTGATCGATGCTGTAGACGCCGCTACCCGGAGTGCCAGGCTGGACGACCTCGACGGCGAGCGAGGCGCGATTTTGCCGCGCAACATCGACTAGTCGCTCGACCACTGCCAAGCCCCACGGACCGAGGCCGATGACGGCAACGCGCGTCACTGCCGACCACGGCCTGTCTTGACCCCGAGGCATCTCGTGGCCCCGGGCTCGTTCCTAGCTTCCACCGGCTTCACGGAACAGTTATCGGGCCAAAAGCCTCGTTACTGAAAGGTGCCCGACGTCGCGTGCTCTACAAGGAAATCTAGTAGGACGCGCCCCACGACTCTTCTTGCGTCCTCCGTATAAAGCGGATGGTCCTCTATTGCAAAGCGGTATTCCTCGAGCTTCCCCCGACGACGGGCTCTTCTGCCTCGCACGAACCAGTAAAGGTTACCGCCGAACGCACCCCTATCCGCGCCGGTCGCCAACGTAAGTACATTGACTCCCCTCTCGGCGATCCGGACAGGGATCGACGCCGGGGAAGCAGAGACGGCGACGTTTCCTACGACGTGCCAGACGACTTTCGCAAGTCGCTTGTGAGACACCGCCAGATGCCGAAAGGCGGGCCACATAGGCTTATAGGCCCGCCGTCTCGGATCGACCCGATCTCCACGACTAAGCTCCGGTGGACTCTCTAACGCGGAGCCGTTCACCATGCATATTGCAGTCGGCTGAAGTGACAAGCCTGCCTCTGCCGCGTGATATGCCCCCGATGATAACCCGACAAAGATAAGTCCCGATCCGTTTGGCGCATCCAGTGCCTCGCAAATATCGCCAAGGTCGGTCAGCGCACCCGGGTCGAACATGACTCCCCGCCGCAACCCATTGCGCGAAGGCGTGTCTCCGACACCACTGTTGTCGATCCTGATCGAAGCTACGCCTTTTGTTGCCAGGATACGAGCAAGCTCGACCCAAAGGCGCCCGGGACCGAAGCGCTCAAGAGCTCCTGCACTCAAGAACACGACCCTTGCGAGCGCGCTACCGGCGTCGCCCGGATCAGTTTCGACTCCATACAATGGGACGCTGCCAAGCTGGCAAAAGCGCTCGATCACCTTAGGGGGATCGACGAGCGACGGACCCCATTGTGTCGCCGATTCGACCTGCACGGGCATCTCTGCGTGTTCGACGATCGAAGGTGCGGCCGGCCACTTGGCCGTCCCGGAGCGCTCAGAGATCCACTCGGCGATGGCCAGAAGGTCCGCCCGGTCAGGCCGCACTTCATGCGGAGGCAATTCCATGAGCGCGGCTTGTCCGCGCAGCTCCAGCCTCTCCGCACCAACCTTGGCGAAGTTGGCGACCGCCGGCGCGCCGGACCGGTCTCCTACACGTGTGGCGATCAGCACACTGGCGGTGCGATCCGCCACCCTGCCGTCAGGATTTCTGAGCACTAGTCCTTCGAGGTCCACAACCGAATCGCGACCAAGCGTGTAGCCCGCACCTGCGAACGAGCCGCCTTTAGGCTGGGCAACGCCGAATACAGAGGAAACGAAGATCTTTTGCTCACGCAGGTAGCGCCTTGCACTGAACACCGGATCCCAAAGAACGATCCCTCTGATCCGACTATCCTCTTGCGCTACATCAGCTGCAAATATCGACCCGAGTCGCATACCGACGAGAATGCACGGCGCGGGGGTGATCTGACACGCGAAGTCGACTGCGTTCCTGACACTATCGCGCCACCGCTGGACCTGACCGAAATCCATGGAACTCCCCGCCGAATCACCAGTTCCTTCGTAGTCGAAGCGAAGCAGAGCGATACCGCTTTCGGACAGTATCTCTGCAAGGGCAATGAAGGCCATCCGTCCCTTCGTAGCATCCTCGCCGAGTACCGGGCCGCAGGCGACTGCGATGGCATGCACCATTGAGTCCTCAGGGCGATGCAGCCAAGCTGCGAGTGGACGACCGGAACCTATCCAAAGTGGGTCAGTCAACATGGCGAGGTGAGGTACCTGATGTCCATATCCGCAAAGCCAACTCACCCTTCGGTGTCGGTCGGCATCTGCCGATACCTTAACTTGTGATCGTGGAACATCTACTGCCGCCGTGGCGATAGGTGAGGTGCGCGTATCGCCGTGGACTACCACGAGCGCTGCGCTCGCACGAATTGCGCGCCTGAGGACCCACGGACCGGAGTTCCCACTCCCGACCTTGATTGCAGCCGCGTCATATGTCACGGCGTCGACCGCGAACGTTCACCCCACTGGGATGGCCTTCCTCGATCACCTGTATCCCGCACTCGTAGGCGGTATTGGAGCTTACGCCGGTTCACGGGCGAGCAGAGGCAGCCTCCTGTGGCTCGCTGTCGTTGCAGCTGCGCTCAGCCGAGGGTCGCTTCTCATCGCCGGGGCGTTGTGCCTCCTCATAGCAGTCGGAGGGACCTTTACTGCCGACGCATCGCCCGCCTTGGGTTCTGCGTCAGCCGCGCTATCGGTGCAGGTCCTGCTGCATCTGCCACCGCTCGGCTTCCAAGGGGCCACTGCAGGCGCCGCGTGCATTGCGATCGTGCCGCTGCTCGTCTCGTCGACGCGGTCGCTGCCGTTGCGGGTGCGCCAATGGGCAACAGTCGTGGGAGCGTGTCTTGCAGTCGGAGCTTCGGCATCTGCGGTAGCGGTTGGCGTCGCCGCACTCATGGTCCGGACACAAGTCGACCAGGGCAGCTCTACCGCTCAAGGCGCCCTAGCGACGCTGAAGTCCGGGAATCTTGCTGAAGCGACGAGTCAGCTGAAGGTTGCCACGGCGGAACTCACTGCAGCGGGCAGAACGCTCAACTCTTGGTGGACTGCGGGAGCTGCTGTCGTGCCGCTCGTCGCTCAACAGCGTCAGGCACTCACTGTCTCGGTATCGGTGGCGCGCAATATCTCAGCTGCGGCTCAGGCAAATGCGTCAGCGATTGATTTCTCGCAGCTTCATGTGACCAACGGCGCAATTGACCTCGCTGCCGTTCGTGCGCTCGACACGCCGATCAACAATCTTCACGCTGCCCTCGCTAGTGGTTCGTCTCGCCTGGCCACCGTCTCATCACCTTGGCAATTAGCACCGATTGCTTCTAAAATTGCCAAACTTCAATCAGACATTACGAAAGTAACTAAATTCACCAGGCTCGCATCGATGGCGGTCCGGGACGCGCCTTCCCTTCTTGGAGCTGACGGTACTCGCCGTTATTTCGTTGGCTTTCTGGACCCGGCCGAGAGCAGAGGACTCGGAGGGCTGCTCGTCTGGTACGGCGAGCTGACAGCCACGAATGGCCATATCCAACTGACCAGCTTCGGTGACGCTGGGACGATAGCCAATCAGCTCCAGGCGAAGGGAGGCGGTCACCTGAGCGGTCCACCGTCCTACCTGGCACGCTACGGACAGTTCAAACCGCAGGATACTTTCATCGACGTGCCGTATTCGCCCGACCTTCCTACGGTGACATCAGTCGTGTCACAGCTCTACGAGGAGGTCGGACATCACCCGATCGACGGAATGCTGATTCTCGATGCAAAGTCCGTGGCCTCGATACTCAACGCCACGGGCCCCCTCCAAGTTCCAGGTTTCGGCACCCTTACCGGAGCCAACACAGAGCAGATGCTCCTCGAAGGCCAGTACGCGAAATATCCAACCGTGGCGGACCAAGCTGCACGCAAAGCGGCACTCGCGGACGCTCTCAAGCTTGCCGCAGGTCGCCTCGCCGGTGGAACGCTACCCGGGATCAGGACGCTCGTTGGCGACCTGGCACCAGATGTCGCCACAGGGGACTTACTCTTTTGGAGCATCCACCCGAGCGACCGGACCCTCCTCTACGCAACCGGCCTCGCAGGCGCCTTCCCCACTACAAACGGCGGGGACCTTCTGTCTGTGATAACCCAGAATGCAGCAAACAACAAAACCGACGCATACATGCAGCGCTCCATCTCAGACAACGTCGAATACAACCCTGCCAGCGGCGCTGTCCAGTCCACGGTCACGGCGACCTTGCACAACTCGGCGCCCGACAAGGGACTTTCACCTCTGGTCATAGGTAGCTATGCCGGAAGCGGGCTTGCACCCGGCAGCAACCTCGTCTGGTTCTCCGTTTACAGCCCGCTCACTATCTCGAATGCGACCGTGAACGGGAAGGATACGGCACTGGCCAGCACCCCTGAACTCGGGGTCAACACTTACAGCGGATATGTTGACGTGCCGTCCGGCGCAACCGCCAAGGTCGTCGTGACCTTACACGGAGTCGTCGGAAGGGGAACATATAACATAGTCCTACACGATCAACCGATGGTGCTAGCAGACCATGTCGTCGTCAACGTCACCGGGGTTGGTGGTCGCTGGCACGCTGAGCAGAGCAACACCTGGCTGGTCCCGACAAAGCTCAATGCTTTCCGCTCTTTCCGCTTTAAGCATTAAGTGCCGCCTATCGGCACAAGGGTGTCGCTATCTAAGCGCAAGTCGGTTACGGTGATGGCGTATCGGCACAAAAGGTCCGCGACTCGAGGATTTTCGTCGAGAGGAGCATGCAAAATGAAGTTCATGACAGATCGGGTGCTGCGGACAACGAGCGTTGGCGCATTTACCGTGGCAGCCTTCTTTGGCAGTCTCACCGTCACCTCGACCGAGTCGCCTGCGTTCGCCTACGGACCGACACCCACCACCACTCCGCCGACAACCCCACCGCCTACGACCCCGCCAACAACGACCGCTCCGCCTACGACCCCGCCAGCAACCACCCCCCCGCCGTCGACTACGACGCCACCCACGACAGCCCCGTCTGTAGTCCCGCCACCGCCTCCCGTAGTGCCGCCGACACCTCCTTCAGGCCTAGCGTTCACCGGGATCGACGCTGCGTTGGTCACAGCGGTCGGAGCCGGAGCCATAGGAGCCGGGGGCGCCTTGGTGCTTGCGACTCGCAAACGGCGTCGGCCTAGCCAAGTTTAGCCGGAGCGGGAGTTCGCTGCAGCTTCGAGTACATCAAGAAATGCCCTGCCGCGCGCGCCCCAAGAGACCGAGTCGTCCATGTCGGAGCGTCTGCGCCCCGAGGGTAACTGACTATCCAACGCTCTAAGCACGGCGGAAACGAAACCTGGCCGATTGACCGTTTCAATCGGCCAACCTACGTCTCTGAAGCCAGCCACCGGTGTGGAGATAGCCAGCTTGCCAACGGCAAGGATCTCTCTCGCCTTGATTGGATCGAGACTCTCGGTGAAAGGGTTAACGAGGTGCGGAACAATAAGCAACTTTGCATGTTGCATATAAGCTGGAATGTCCTGATAGGGCCGAGCCCCAAGGAAGGCGGCCCCGGCGTCGGTTAGGCGCCTCGTGGTTTCTCGCGAGCACGCGTTCGGTCCCACAAACACGAGTTTGGCTCCATCCGGTAGGGCCGCCGCAAGCTCCACGCAAAGGTCCACATCGATACGATCCGCTGCCACCGTGCCGCAATACAACACCGGACGATCGCACGGTAGGTCCCCCGGGCGAGTTGTCTCCCGACGGAAGTGATCGACGTCCACCCCATTAGGAATGACCCTGACGGAGCGCCCTGCTCCTCGTGATGCGGCAAGAGCGGGAGAACAGACCACCACCTCTTTTGCAGAAACCAGCATTCGCCGATCGTTTGCCTCCTGCCTTCTCGCTTCCCGCTCGGAGCGCTCCGCCAGCGTCCAGTCGTCCGTTACGTCGTAGACGGCGGGCCATCCGCAACTCTCGACCAGTCCGGCATAACCGCTGTCATTCACCCATAGCACGGGGTTCACGAGATCCATCCTGAGGGCGTGGGAGTAGACCACCCGGCCTAGCCGGTCGTCGACACCTCGGAACGCGCCACGTGGTAACCACTTGCGAGGCGTCAGGGTTGCCACCCGCTCATAGCGAGGAACAAGGCGCACCCCAGTCTCGCCGATCGGCCTAGCGTGCAGCGCAGACCACAGGGCGTCCGACGGAGGTTGCACAAAGAGTAAGCGCATACGACTTCGCAGGCCAAGTAATTCCCTCACCAGGAACTGGTTCCTTCTCCATACTTCGTCCCACGCCTCCAACGAGCAGCAGACGACGTCGAAATCACCCGCTCCGTTATAGCTAGCCACCCGATGAAGGCTACCTGAGAGATTGGTTCGCCGGTGCGTTCGGTCAAGCCTGAGCCGTGGCGCGCCGAAGATCTTCCGATGGTGACCAATGTCGATGACGTGATTAGGCGGGTACTAGCCGAGGAAGCCAAGCTGGTCGTCGAGGTGAGCGAAGTATTCGACAGCGACGACCTTCAACGCCTCGGAATGTCGTCTCATGCCCTGGTTAGCGTCATGCTGGGTCTTGAAGACGAATTCGGGATCGAATTTCCCGACCAACTGCTCACCAAGTCGACATTCGGGTCCATAAACTCAATACGAAGTGCGATCGCGTTGCTCACTAACTGAAGGTAGTTGTCAGCGAGTGGAAGTTCCGCTTCGATGTAGGTGACGGCTGACAACTTCCCTGAACTCCATCTCAGTGATCCAGAACCACGCGCCTAGCGCCAGCGCTGCCGCTACCACCACAGCGACGGCTTCGAACGGCGCCCGGACTTCAGATGTGTGAACCGTGAATCTGAGCAACAGACTTGTCGAAGCGGCGGCCCCCAAAGGCGCTGCCAGGGGGGCAATCGCCGCCTTTAGATATGAGGTTATCGTCACTCCAAGCTCCCGAAGGCAGAGCACTGGCAGCGCAACGAACTCAAAAATCAGGACTTGAGGGATGGACCCGACTACCGGCCCAACCGCTCCCAACCAGAAAGTCGTGGCGACGCTCATAGCGAAATTCGTTACGGCGAAAATCAATGAAAGCCGTGCAATCTGTCGGACCTTACCGGTACCGGTAAGGTATACCGTCGCCTGCCGGCCTGGCATTCGGACCACGAAGACAAGGTTCATGACCACCAGAATCTCATAAGTGTGGGCCGGCACGTGGCCGAGCCAAAGCGCGAGGATAGGTTGACCGAAGGCGATCAGCGCAGCGGTCACTGACATGGCGATTGCCATACTCGCCATCACCGCCCGTGAGAAAAGGGTAAATTGCCGGGTTGTGTCGTTGACGGCGTGTGAGTGAGCGTACGCCGGGAGCAGCAGTGACGTTCCGGTAGTAGCTAGATTCCCCGAGAGATTCGCAGTGGACAGGGCTATGTCGTAGGGGGCGACTTGAGTTATCGGAAGGATGACCGCTATCAGCATCGCGTCCAAGCGGTACGAGATGATCCCACTGATGCTGATCAGCGTGTTGTCCCAGCCCTGGATTAGAAGTGCTCGCATTGTGGATCCGACGAGGTGGAACCTCAGCCGGCGACGGACTCCGAGCCTCTCAGCGATCCTCCACGACACAGCGAGGGCAATGATCGAGCTACCTGCTGCGGCAGCGAACAGCCCAACGAGTCCACCGCCGAGCAGCGTGACGACAATCTGAGCTGCCTGAGTAGTGGTAACGAACCCGACACCGATGAACGCCATGATGTCGCTCCGGCCGCTTCCGTACAGCCCTACGGTCGGGATTATCTTCAAGAACCCGATCGCAGTCCAAACCCCTTCAAGCACCAACGCTATCCGGGCGGCCTCCAGGGTCCCTGGGGTGAGGGAGAACACCTTTCCGATGAGCGGGACACCCACAATGGTCACTGCACATGCAACGGCACCGGTACCTACGAAGAACACGTTGACTGCGTCGAACAGCTCATTGAGGTGCTCCTCGTCTCCTTTCGCGATAGCTGCCGCGATCTCGCGGACCGCGGCGGTCGATACTCCGGCATCGAGCAAGCCGACGTATGAGCCTGCCGCGGACAAGGTGATCCACAAGCCATAGTTGACTGTTCCTGCGTGATGAAGCACGATCGGGGTGAGCAGCAGCGACAGAAGGATCGCCGCCCCGAACGACAGGTAGTTTGCGAAGAAGTTTCGCATAAGTTGCGAGCCGCTGGCGTTGTTCGCAATGTCGCGATCGTTACCCGCCGGGAGCGGATCTGCCGACGCGTGAGAGTCGACGTCACTCATCTCGGTACGAAGCTTCTCCATGCGGAGACGTGGTGGCCTGCATCGTGTCTCGACTTTACGACAGCGGGCACGAACCTGGGCAGCATCTGAAGGCGAGGCTCGTCATAGCCGAAGATACATATCATGAGCGCAGAATCGGAGGCATGCGGTCTTCGAGTCCTGTCAGTCATCCATTCTAGCTCATATGGTGGACCGCATAACCAGGCTGTCGCACTCGCGTCGGCCTTACCCGGTATCGACCTCACGGTAGTGCTACCCGCCGAGCAGGGGGATGGCGCTTCTCGGCTCCGCACTGCCGGCGTCGAGGTCGTCGAGATGGACCTGCGCCGGCCGCGTGCGTCCCTGCGAAACCAGGGCCTTTTTGACCTCGCGAGGAACTATCCGGGTCAGGTCAAGGATCTTGCAACGCTCATCGACAAAAGGCGGATCGACGTAGTCGAAGTTCACGGGTTGCTGAACGTCGACGGGGCAGTTGCCGGTCGGCTGCGAGGCAGCGGCGTCGTCTGGCAGCTCATAGATACGAGACCACCCGTAGCCCTGCGCTGGGCGATGATGCCGTTCGTCGTAGCACTTTCCGACGTCATCATGACAACTGGAGTCTCGCTAGCCGCGCAATATCCCGGTGCTCGGCTCCGGCCGGGGCGCCAGATCTCATTTATCCCTCCCGTCATTGCGAGACGCACAACGCGTGCCGGGCGCTCGGAGACCCGCCTGCGCCTCGGAGTTGAATCAGACGAGACCCTCGTCGTGGCTGTCGGCAACCTGAATCCGCAGAAGGGATTCGACCGGCTGATCGACGCACTCGGCTGGCCTACCGGGGCCACTGGTTTACCTCAAAGGCCAGCGCTTCGAATCAGGGGAGCTGTCCAAGCCGGCCACGCCGACTACGCTCTTTCGCTCAGCAATCACGCTGCGGCGAAAGGCTTTGGCGAGCGAGCCGTCGGGCACCTGGAGGCCGGTCTCGACGTTGCTGACCTATTGGGCGCCGCCGACATCTTCGCGCTAAGCTCAACAGGGCGATCCGAAGGGATTCCGACGGTAGTTCTCGAGGCGATGACGCACGGCCTTGCAGTGGTTGCTACTGAGGTGGGTGCGATACAGGAAGTCATTTCGGATGGTCACTCTGGTTTCCTCGTCGCCCCGGGCGATACCGTGGCACTGCGACAACGCCTCGCTGTCCTTGTAGCGGATCCTGCCAGAAGACTCGCCGTGGGCCGGATCGCCGCACAAGAAGCGGCGAACGTAAGCTCCCCCGAGCGGTTTGCCTCTGCGGTAGTCGAGTCGTGGCGCCTTGCAATGACACTCGCAGCTCGGCGCGCGACGCGTAACAAGCGAAGTAGCGGTGCCCCTAGATGAGGGTTCTCATAATGCATCCGTGGGCGGGCCTCCCCGCCCGCCAATCCCTCTACTCCAAGCTCGCCGACCACACTGGTTGGCACATCGCACTGCTAGCCGCAAAAACTTGGAGAGACGAGTACGGGACCGAGATCAAGGCGGTTGCCGGGCAGGGAATGACGACTGAGTTACGCCACTCGCCGATCGCTCTAAAGGGGAACATTCCGCTGCACTTCTTCATCGGGCGATTGCGCCGTCATGTTAGGGACTTCGATCCCGACCTTGTCTACATCTATCATGAACCCTACGCAGCAGCAACATTCCAGATGCTTCGGGCCGTTAGAGCACTATCTGACATCCCCGTGGGCGTGCGAAGTGCGCAGAACCTGCTCAAACGTTATCCAATTCCGTTCCGCCAGAGCGAGGCCTACGTCTACCGAGAATCGGACTTCGTGGTGACAGTTTCGGACAACGTCGCCGACGTGATGCGCCGCAAAGGCTACCGCAAGCCCATCGAAGTCATCCCGATGCCTGTCGACTTGGCGGTATTCAGGCCATCCCACACCGGCGCGCATGAAGCGAAGAACACTCTTCGTGTCGGCTTTGTCGGCCGTCTGGTCCCGGAAAAAGGAGCCGACACAGCCATAAAGGCCATTGCGGACGTCCAAGGCATTGACCTCGTCCTGGACATCATCGGATCAGGACCGGATGAACCACGACTGCGGACAATCGCGGACACTCTCGGGGTACACGACCGAATCAACTGGCGAGGAGCGCTCGATCGAACAGCAGTCGCCTCCGCCTACCGCGAGTTGGACCTGCTCGTGGTGCCATCTAGAAAGACAGCGCGCTGGAGTGAGCAGTTCGGGAGGGTCGTGATTGAGGCGGCGGCAGCAGAGGTTCCGGCAATCGTAACCAGGTCCGGGGAGCTCCCCTCCCTCATCGGCCAGATCGGGGCGGGTTGGACCGTCGGCGAGTCGGACCATGAGGAACTTGCGCGGATGCTCGTCCATCTAGATACGGACCGCATCGCCTTGCACGACGCCGCCGTACGAGCCCGCCAGGGAGCCGAGGCTCGTTTCTCCGACGAGGCGATCGTCGTATCACTCGCCGCCGCATTGAGTGCCGCAGCCGTGCGCGGGAGGGTTGCCCGACATGACTGAGATTGCAATCGTCCATGACTATTTGACCCAGCGGGGCGGAGCTGAACGCGTTGTCCTCGCCCTAGCCGATGCCTTCCCCGGCGCCGACGTGGTGACATCACTCTACGACCCCCAAGGAACCTATCCGGAGTTCGAGTCGCTCCGAGTTCGTACCCTACCGATCAATCATGTGCGACTGTTCCGCCACGACCATCGCCTTGCGATGCCAGTCCTCGCACCGGCCTTCTCCACGGCAAACGTCGACTGCAGCGTCGCAGTCTGCTCGTCGAGCGGTTGGGCGCACGGCGTGAAGGTAAGCGGTAGGAAGGTCGTCTACTGTCACAACCCCGCTCGTTGGCTATATCAGACAGATAGCTACCTAAAAGGCATGGGGGCTGGAACCAGGACTGCGCTCAAAACGCTTCGCCCCACCTTGACGCGCTGGGACCGGAAGGCGGCTCTGTCTGCTGATCTCTATGTCGTCAACTCGAATGTCGTGAGAGACCGGGTGCGAATCGCCTACGGGATCGACGCCCAAGTCGTCCACCCGCCGTTCTCCCTTGGCGCGGACGGTCCAGCATCGCCGATTGCCGGTATTGACGCTGGTTTCTTCCTATGCGTCTCTCGCCTCCTGTCGTACAAGAACGTGGAATCGGTAGTCGAAGCGTTTCGAATGCTGCCTCATCTCCGGCTCCTCGTGATCGGAGGGGGTCCACTTTTCCGGGCATTGCAACTTGGCGCTCCACCGAACGTAGAGATGTGCGGAGAGGTTGACGACTCGACACTTCGATGGAGCTATTCCAAGTGTGCAGGTGTTGTCGCAGCGTCATACGAAGACTTCGGTCTGACCCCGGTGGAAGGCGCTGCATTCGGCAAGCCGACAGCGGCACTTAGATGGGGAGGGTTCCTCGAAACCGTCGTAGAAGCGCGCACCGGCGTCTTCTTCGATAGCCCAGAGCCGACCGCGATCGCGCGAGCGGTCTCACAACTCTGCGATCAGAATTGGGATGAATCAGAAATCCGACGGTGGGCGCGACGATTCTCTCCTCAATATTTCAAGGCAACGATGCGCGGCCTCGTAAGCCAGGAAGTTCCCGCAATCGGCGAACATCTGCGATGACTAAGCGAAGGCCTGTCGGGCTAGGTCAAGTAACGCTCCGCCAAGGCCGACTGAGACAAGTATGTCGATGCCACGCGTGCTCTTCGGGCGCCCCTTTCCGATCAATACACTTGGCTCGGCCGCGGAACGATCAGACCGCAGTACAGGTACGATCGGAAGGCTAAGTTCCGCCGAGAAAGCAGCCTCAATGCAGCCGTCGTCGATCACATCACCTGCTACGTCGAACCTTGGTTCCACCTCGTGGTCGCTCGTCGCCCGGCGTCAGTGGTGGATCGTAGCGCTGTGCGTGATCCTGGCGACTGGCGCATCTCTCTTCTACGTGAAGCGCCACAAGGTGACCTACCAGGCCACGGCGACAGTCGTCGCCAACCCAGGTAGCTCGGCAAACTCCACCTCGACGTCCAATGCAGCGAGCGGCCCTGACCCGCTCGTGCAGACCCACGATCTCTCGATAGCTGCGGCGGCGGCCAAGGCAGCGGGAACTCCCGTCGGGTCGGTTAGCGTGGCTTTCGCACTCGACACAAACAACACTGCGTTGCTGGATGTCACTGCGACTGCTGCGACCCCGACGCAGGCCGCCGCGGCTGCGAATGCTGCTTCCGCTGCATACATATCGGTCCGCTCGAAGGCACTCAACACGTCTGCTGCATCCCTCGACGGCCAACTGGCCGTGATTGCAAACCAGATACATACTTTGCAGGCACAAGGTGCGGTCACGCCGGGCTCGACGGCTGGAACTCAGCCCAATGCTTCCCAACCCGCCGGCGCTAACCTGGCGGCCGACGAGCAGCTCGCGGTAGCAATAGCTGACTACCAATCCCTCTTCCAACAGCAGCAGAGCCTGTCTCTCGAGTCTGCCGGGATCGAAGTTTACAGTTCGGCCACCGCATCAGGAGCGACAGCCGTAGGCAGCTCTCACAAGGTCATCGAGCTAGCGGTAGTCGCAGGGCTTCTCGCTGGACTGGGAATAGCACTTCTCCGACACCGCTTGGACGACAAGCTGCGCTCAGCAGCGGAAGTCGAAGCGTTGAGCCCACACAGCGTCCTATCGCGTATACCGCTGCGAAATGACCCCGCGTCGTCTGGGACGATCGCAACCCACCCGAACGACGATCTCGCTGAAGCTGTCAGAGAGCTACGAACCGCGCTCCGCTTCGTCTCAGTCGAGCGGGAGATCAAGACAATTCTGGTGACGAGCTCCGAACCGGGCGAGGGTAAATCGTTCGTGGCGGCGAATCTCGCGGCAGCCTGGGCGATGTCCGGCATGCTCACTGTCCTAGTCTCTTCTGATCTTCGCGCTCCAACCGCTGAGCGCCTTCTCGGCGTAGAACCATCGCGATGGGGGATATCGGCCGCAATCGCCGACGCCAGCTCCAAGCTCGGTCGCCTGCGGACGACCAGGAGAGAATCCAGCGGCAAGCCGGGTCTAGCACCCGAGCAATTAGATCTCAGTGCTCTGCAGGCCCTCGGTACTAGTGTTTTGACGCCGTCCCAGTTACAAGGCACCCCTTACCCGCGGACTAACGGCCACGCCACCAACGGACACGCTAAACTCGCCCAAAGCGACCGCAGCGCACGCTCGTCGGCTCTGTCGTCGGACCGTACACCCGCAACGGATCTGCTCGATCTATTGGTTTGGAGCGGCGTGAAAGATCTTTGGCTCTGCCCCGCTGGCCCCGTCCCGCCGAACCCTGCGGAACTCCTGGGTTCGAGCGCATTCGAGGACCTGGTGGCTGATATCTCTGCTGTCGCAGATGTTGTGATCATGGATAGCCCTCCGGTTCTGACGGTGACGGACGCGATGGTCCTGACCGAGCAGGCTGACGGCGTCCTATTCGTGGTCGCCGAGGGACGCACGTCACGTTCTGTTGCAAGGCGTGCCCTTCAACTTCTAGAGAGCAGTCCGGCGCCCGTGCTCGGATTGGTCGCAAATATGAGCGCCAGAAGCGAAGTCTCCTCGTACTACGGTTCGGCCTACGTCACGTACGGCCACCCGACGGACGCTGACACCGACGTCGAAGATGGCCGATTGTCGTCCCGACGCCTCCGAAACAGCCGATGACCTTGGAGGGGTTGCGACTCAGGCACCCGTTTCGGAAACCGCCCCTCCCGCGCTGGCAGACGACGCTCACATGGGCGCTGGTAGCAACAACCCCGTTGCTCGCGTATATGACCCATGGCGGTTCCCGATACACCATCGCTTTGGCCGCCGGGATCTTCGCCATTGCGATCGTGGTCTGGGACGTCACGATACTGCCGGTTCTAGCCATCCCGGCAACCCTTCTTGTGTTTCGCGTTAGTGCGTCGAGCTCGAACCTGAGCTTCTCTGATCTCATTCTTGGCGTCGCGACACTATGCGCGCTCTCCGCCTTTGAGGGACGCAGAGCACCACAGGTCCGCGCACTTTTGTGGTTGCTCGGCTTTTACGAGGCCACCACGCTTCTGAACGTCATCTACAACCCGTATCGCGCCAACCTGATCGAATGGGTGCACGAAGCCTTCCTGGTCGGCGGTAGCCTCATAATCGGCTGGGTGGTCGCAGTGCGTGGACGCGCCACGATCGCCACGTCGGCATTCCTGATCGGATCCTGCGCTATCGCACTGTGGGCCACCGCTTGGTCGGTCACCCATCACCTGACCGCTGCCTACCTTCCGCTCGGAATGCAGAAAAACTACATAGGCGACATGCTGTGCTTCGCGTTTCTCCTCGCATACGCGCGCCCCGACTGGCTCAGCCCCCGAATGGCAGAACGAGCGACTTTCGTGTGGGCGGTGTGCGCACTCGGAATGCTTGCGAGTCAATCCAAACAGGCGATGCTTAGTGCAATCATCGCCGTAGGGATAATGACAGTGCGCGACAAAGAGCTGCGGCGTTACGCCAAGCCTATAGCCGCAGCGTGTGTCCCGATGCTAATCGTGGCTGGTGTCATTGTCGACAAGAAGCTGCGGTCCTCCAATAAGTTCAACAGTGTCCACCAACGCGAGACTTGGCTTCGCCAATCCCTGCAGATCTGGCACATGTCACCTTGGTTTGGGATCGGTCTTCGATGGTGGTACACCAATCGTGTGCCCTTCGCATTTCAGCCGCCAAACGGTGAGGCCGAAGTGCTTACGTCTGCTGGACTCGTAGGTCTGGTCGGGTTCTTGGCGCTACTCATCGGATCGGTGATGATTCTGCGACGCGTGCCCCGCCGATACGGCACGCTCGCGCTGGCGGTCGTCGTTGCGAGGCTCGTGCAGGGTCAGCTCGACGTGTTCTGGGTCACGGCGCAGGGCTCTATTCCGTGGCTTCTAGCCGGACTGTGCCTCGGCGCAGAGTATCTTGAGTCGACAAGACACGACGCGAGCGACCGGGAGCGTATTGACCTGGTCCAAGTTGGTGTCCGGTGAGCGCAGGGTCAACCCAGGACGCCCCTCCGTTACATGTTGTGATAGTCGCCTACGGAAGCACGATGCCTCTGCGGACGTGCTTGGACTCCCTTGCGTGCGCCGACTCCCATGGTTCGACATTCACGACGACGATCGTCGACAACTCGAGTTCGGAGCTAACTAGACAGCTCGTCGAAGGGTACGGCCACCGCTATATAGATCCGGGCAGGAACCTCGGGTTTGCCGCAGGCGTGAATCGAGCTCTTCAGCTGACTCCTGGAATCCAAGCTGACGTAATGCTCATGAATCCGGACGCAACTATCAGCGCCGTGGAAGTCACGACACTTCACGCGAGGCTTCACCTCCAGGAGCGCACCGCATGCATCGCCCCGGCGCAAGAGAGCGAAGAGGGACCGGCGAGGGTTAGTTGGCCCTTTCCCTCGCCAAGTGGTGCCTGGCTCGAAGCTTTCGGACTCAGCCGGCTCATCCGGGGACACGAGTTCCTCATCGGTTCCATCCTTCTCCTAAAGGCAGCGGCACTCGCAGATGTCGGTCTCTTCGATGAGAGGTTCTTCCTTTATGCTGAGGAAGCAGACTGGCAGATGCGAGCAGTTGCGCGAGGCTGGGAAGTTCAATACGTCGGGGACGTTCATGGGTTCCATGTAGGCGCAGGGACCGGGGGAGACCGTGTGACACGACTCGTCCACTTCCACGCATCCCAGGAGCGGCTGATCCGAAAGCACTACGGCCGGACCGGATGGCAGTCCTACCGCGCAGCCTCGATCTGTGGTGCGTTGATACGCTCGGCACTCGCCCACAAACCGCAGCGCCGGGAGGCCCGCGAACGTCTTCGAATCCTGACAATGGGCCCGACCACGATGGCCTCTGCTTTACGAACGCCCAATGAGTCTGTCGCCTGAAATGAACTCGCTCCTCGGCGGCCGGCTAGCGAACCCCGGATCGAAGAACCGACCAACGCGAGTCGCGCATGTCGTATGTACCGATTCGTTCGCCGGCGTGGAACGATACGTGACGGTCCTCTCCGCGGCTATGGCTCGTGCCGGCTGGGAGGTAGTGATCTTCGGCGGGAATCGGCAGGCGATTACTTCGCATTTGCGGAACGTACAGGTATCGTGGGTTCCCGCGCCAACGGTGACGGCGGCAGTGGTTCAACTTCGACAACTTCGACCGTTCGATGTCGTCCATGCCCACATGACTGATGCTGAGGTCGCTTCGGTCGTAGCCACACTGGGAACCCGGGTACCAGTCGTCTGTACCCGCCACTTCGCTCAACCTCGCGGTTCGTCGGCTATCAGGAAAGCCGTCTCCCCTCTCCTAGCGCGCCGGGTCCATACGCAAATTGCGATCTCAGAATACGTATCGTCGAGAATCGAGGGAGCCTCCACTGTGATCCTTCCCGGAGTAGAGAACGTCGACGAGGTCAGACCTTCCGCCGAGCGGGACAATGAGGTACTCATGGCCCAGAGGCTCGAACCCGAGAAACGGGCTGATCTCGGCATCGCAGCTTGGGCGGCTTCCGGGCTTGCGGCGCAAGGCTGGACGCTCGTCATCGCAGGCGAAGGGTCAGAACGTGAACGCCTTGTTGCATTGGCCAGTGGGCTAGGAGTTGGCGACTCTTGCAGGTTCCTCGGGTTCCGCAGCGACGTAGCGGAGTTGCAGCGGAGAGCCGCCATATTCCTCGCCCCCCGCCCTGACGAGCCCCTCGGCCTTTCGGTTATCGAAGCTATGGCGGCCGGCGCGCCTGTCGTAGCCGCAGCGGGAGGCGGACATCTCGAAACTGTCGGTCTCCACAGTGCTGCGGCGCTCTACCCGCCGTTCGACGTCGCAGAGGCCGGTCGCCAACTCGCAGAGCTGGCGACCGACCCGAAGCGTCGAGACGAATACGGACGTGATCTCGCAAACTTGCAAAGGCTTCATCTGGGGATCGAAACACAACTCGCAAAGACGATCGACCTCTACCGCAGCGTGATAGAGGAGACCAAATGAGGGTTGCGCTTCTTCCAAGCCAGTACCTTCCTAGCGTAGGAGGCGTCGAAGAGTGCACCCGCAATCTTGCCATCAACCTTGCTAGCCGTGGCGACGAAGTGGAGATATGGGCACCCTTGTCAACAGACCGTCAGAGGGTGTCCGCCGAAACAATCGACGGAATACAGGTAAGGCGCTTTCCCTACACGCTTCCACGGGCCGACCCGTCATCCCTTCGACCATTTGCACTCGAGGGATTCGCGACTGTTCGATCGATGCTACGGGCAACCCGGGAGTTCCGTCCCGACCTTTTGAATGTGCAGTGCTTCGGACCGAATGGTGCCTATGCCACTGCCGTAAGTACCTTGACGGGAGTCCCGCTCGTGATATCGCTCCAGGGTGAAACTGTTATGGACGACAGCGACATCTATTCGATATCAGCAACCATGCGCCTCGCTTTACGTATCGGAATTCGTCGTGCACGCGCCATAACTGGCTGTTCAGGATTTACCCTCCGTGACGCCGAGGCGCGATTCGGACTCCGCGAGGGACGCGGCATAGTCATTTTCAATGACGCCAATCCGATGCTGGACACCGAAGGCTGCAACTTCGCCGTCCGACCCGACCTCAAATCCATCCTGGATAGAAAGTACGTGCTCGCCGTCGGGCGAGTTGTGGAAAAGAAAGGTTTCGACCTCCTTCTCGACTCGTTTTGCCAGATCTCCGCAGACCACCCCGAGACGGACCTTGTGATCGGCGGCGATGGGCCCAAGCTTGAAGAGCTTCGTAATCGCGCCGCTGATCTCGCCATCGCCGAGAGGGTCCATTTCGCCGGGCGCCTGTCGCGCGAGGAGGTCGCAATCGCGATGGCCGGAGCGTACCTATTCGTTATGCCGAGTCGTCTAGAGCCTTTCGGGATCGTAGTTCTGGAGGCCTGGCGCGCCGGCACCGCGGTCATAGCCACGTCGATCGGGGGTCCCCCCGAGTTTGTATCCGACGGCGTAGACGGGCTACTGATCGACCCGCACGATACAAAAGTCTTGGCCGGCGCACTTGACGCGTTGCTCAGTAACACTACGCTGCGCGACAAAATCGCGTCCAGGGGTCTGGAGCGATTCTCTGACTTCGCATCCCCGAGACTGGCTAACGAATTCCGCAAAGTCTACGCCAGAGCCGTAGGCCAGCCAAACGACAACTTGGGAAGAAGCACCTGAATACGGCGTCAGGCGACTGGTAAGGAACTTAGTTCGCTACCCCCGACGACGTTCGGGGGTAGCGAACCGGCGTACACCTGTACTGAGTGAACGAGGGGGCTTAGCGCGTGGCCGATAGGCCAGAAGCTTGGGACTCCACCTCCAGCGTATCCGCCGTAATTTGCCGCAGTGATTACGACCCTGATCGACCTTGTGACAACGGGATCGAAAGCCAACTCCTCGACGTGATCGCGGAATTCCCGGCTAACCTGCGCGACCTGGATCCAATTACCTTTCGGGTTTAGCACTTCGATCGTGAAGCTCCGCAGCCCCGCCGCGGTACTACCTGCAGACTGGCTGTCCACAAATACCCGGTTTAGCTCCACAGGCTTGGCAAGCCTGACGGTCAGATAAGGGTGAGTATCGCCGGATGCCGGCATCCATCCCTGACCGTACCCGGAGGAGGCGGCGGTGCCGGCTGTCGCCGCTGAGGGTGGATTGCCTGCCGCTGCGGTTGAGGCCGTCGCCGTCGCCCCCGAGGAGGAGAGCGCCAGGTTGGGTCCGAATGGCTCTGTCGATTCAAGCGCAAGGCGGTAACCACGAGGTAGTAGAACGTATGTGACCGATTGCGAGAGGGCGAAGCGATAACTGACCGAGGTACGGACCCGGTAGGACGTGGAGCTGCCATACTCGTTGGTCACCACGATCAGTGCGGTACTGGCACTCCCTGCTGCTCCTGACACTGTCAACGATGCGAGGCCGGCCGTCCCACCTGTCCACACGACAGCAAGGTTCTGCCTGGTCGGTGACGGCTTCGAGAAGTTTGCCTGATATACATAGGGGATTCCTGTCGCAGAGTTTCCTTCGAAGGTGGATCCGGATAACTCGCTGGAGGCAGTCATCGTCGCAAGAGCAGCGGGCTTGACATAGTCGTCGCCGCGTCCTGACGTCTGGATGACTGAGAAGCTGACACCGTCGTTGCCCCAGCTTCCTTCGTCGAAGAAGTAGTTCCAGACGGGTATGTCTAGGGTCTTCTGGACAACCATTGCCTGAGCGATGTTGTCGGCCTGCGCCAGGAAGTCGTAGGGGCCGTCGCTCCACCAGCCGAGCTCGCTGATCCAAAGCGACCTTGGCGACACAATCCGTTGCAGCTGGGCAAGCAGCGCTGGCATCTCGTCTTCTTCCCACGAATCGTTGTTGCCAGTGTAGGGATGCACGGTGGCGATATCCATGTAGGACAGGCCCCCCGCCGCCACCAGGGCTTTCCACCAGGTGATTGGGACTCCTAGTGTCGAACCGCCGAGGACCGTGTCCGCAGCGTCAGCTCGCTTGACTGCGGCGTAGAAGGGTTTTAGGACCTCGGAGACGTAGTCGGTCGCATTCGGGAGGCCGGTGGAGTTCGGTTCATTCCACGGCTCCCATCTACTCACCGGTGCGCAGGCCACGCATCCAGCGGGGGGAGACGAGGAGTAGAAGCTGACGAGCTTCTCTACATCCGGGCCCCACCACCCGTGCGCCACGAGCATCCGACCAAGCTGACCGCCGCCGCTCACTTGGATCCAGAAGGTCACGCCCCGTCTGTCGGCGATAGCCGCAGCACGGAAGTAGCCGCGCGGCGCAGATCCAAAGCTCATAGCTTCGGGACCGCAGGTGGACGACGATGGCCGCGTCGGGTCACAGTGGATGAGGAACCGTGAAAGGCCTACAGGCGAGTCTGGGCGAAAGCCGTTAAGTCCAAGCTGCGAGTTGAGTTGTACCCCTCTCGATGCGCTTGGTCCGCCCGCTCCAACACCTGCCGAAAGCGAGTTCAAATTGAGCCGGTCGCCAGGCGCCCCGACGCTGAAAGGCATGCATGCCGTGCCGAGTAGCGACGGCGGGACGACGGACGTGTCGACGAGCTCTCCTTCAAGCTCATAAGGGCCGGGCACTGCGTCGAAAAGCGGCAACGGAAGGGTGACGTTCGTAGAAAACTTCGACCGGCCAAGATCCACCGTCTGTGGAATTGGGGGAATCCCGCCTGAGATCTGGGACACATTCCAGATCGAGAACTTGAGCGCCAAGTGACCCCAGATTCGCGACCACCACGGGTCGAAGACTGCGCTGAGCCTTGGCGGCGTACCCGGCGGGAAGTAGTTACCTGCTGCCGCCGCCCGGAGGCCGGCTCCCCATCCAAGCGTGTTGAGCGTTCGAGGCGCGGCAGCGAACTTGCGCAGTGTTGTCAACGCCAGGACGGAGATTGAATCGTTCGAGTTGTCGCCGACGTGGCCGGTCTGCAAATAAAGATTGCCGCTCTGTTCAAAAAGCGCCCCCATGGCACTCGTCGACCCTCCTAAAATCGTGCCGAGACTAGTGACAGCTTTCAGGATTCCATCGGCTGAAGTTACCGTCAAAGCATTTGGTCCGCTCACGGCATAGATTGTTCCGTGAGGACCAGCGGCGGCCTGACCTGCCACATCGAAACTGTAGGGACCTCCGGTGTAGGAGTCGATGCCACTCAGCGCTTGAGAGCCGAAACGAGACTCCATCGTCTTGCCTGACGAGTCCCAGACTTGGACGAAACCCTTCCCATTCGAATAAATCACCTGGTGCGTAGCGCCAGTCGTTACCCAGCCAGCGGTCGCAGCCTTGAAAGCTACGTGTCCCATATAGTGGCCGCCTTCATCAAAGACGAGACTTGACGAACTTAGGGTCGTCGTGCTTATTCCAAGCTCGAAGGTCTTCGAGGCTGATCCGGCCTGCAGAGCGAAGATATTGGTCGGTTCTCCTCGAATCGGAAAGGTACGCAACAACGAACCATGAGCTGACAGTTCGGCAACCCATCCACCGGTTCGCGACGACAGAAAGATCTGGCCCGAAGGGTCGATGACCGGTTGGCTGAAATCGGTCGGCTTGTGTGCCACCAAACGTGCAGGTAGCGCGAACCTGTCGAGTAGCTGCCCCGTCATGCTAAAGACATCGACTCCGCCAGCACCAACGGTGTATATCCTCGACGCCGAAACTGACATCTCATCGAAGCCACCTTGAGGCGAGATCACTCTGCTAAACGGATTCCCCGGCAGTAACGGTCGAGGACCAAGCTCCTGCGCCGGCGTCGGCATTTGACAGCTACTGGTGATGCTTGAAGCGCGTGGGGCCGCGATGCTGCCGGGCACTTGATTAGCGGGTCCCAACCTTCCAGGTCTTCCGAGCGACTGACTCGGTGAGCGAAAGTACCCGATCGCAGCGAGGCCCGACATCACCACGCACACCGCAGCGATTATCCGCCCGGTCGAATTGAGATGCCACCGGCGAATAAGGCGAGGTCGATCGTCGCTATTGGTTCCGCTGGTCATGTTGACCTCAAAGACCATACCCAAATCGCAGCAGACTGACGACGCCCAAAGTGATCGCTGTAGCAATTCGGAAAAACGAGAAGATTGGTCAGCGACCACTTCGATTGGATCGATGATGTTTCTAGGATTCGCAAGGAGCGGAGTTAGTAGCAGTGTCGACGCCACTATTCGTGGCCCGACTTGGACAGGGAAGGTTCACGTGTCGCCCAGGTCACACCACGGCAGTCTTACGGTGGGCTCCTTGTGACGACTCGCCGCTGGGTGGACGGCCTACCGACTGTGGGCTTCGTCCCACCGATGCTCCCTGCCACGGAAAGCTCCCCCCCTCGGGCGACCCGGCGCTCGACCCGTGCCGTGCCGGAGCAGGAACCCGACTCAACTGCGCGTCGATCCGCGGCGTCCGCAACGACGAGAAGCTCTGCCGTCTCTCTTCTGATGGCGGCTGATGCCGCCGCCACGGCGATCGCCTTGGTTTCGGGTCAGCTAGTAGATCAGGCGATTCGCTCTCGCCACGACCTCGCGACCGCCTTCGCCTCGATCTGCTACGTGCCAATCTTCATTGTCGTTCTCGGGATCTACGGGCTCTACCACCGCGCTCAGCGGCGGCTCGTCAGCTCATCCTTCCCCGACATTGGCCACATAGCGCACGGCATGGCAGCGGGAAGCCTTCTGGCGCTGTTCGCCAGTGGGGGGATTCACCGCTGGCTGCAGGGTCCTAGCGTGGACCGTACATCCGTGGCCATCGCCGCCGTCATCGGCCTTGTTGCGATCCCCACAAGTCGCAAGGCCATATCGGAGGTGGTCAGACCTTCGTCGGCGCAGTCCAACGTACTGGTAGTCGGCAGCGGTCAAGTCGCCGAGATGGTTCTTTCCCGGCTGGCCCGCCTAGATGACCTTAATGTCGTCGGTTGCGCTGACGATTCCACGGAGTTAGACGGTGACTACACGAGGAGCGTCCCCTGGTTGGGGCCGCTCGGTAATCTCGCTGGGATCGTCGAGCGTTTCAACGTGGACCATGTGGTCGTCGCTTTCAGTGCTTCGAACGAAGCTGGCATGGCCGCACATCTGCGCGACTTGCCCGATCATGTGCGTATCTCTGTGGTGCCGCGCATGTTCGACCTTCTCACGATTCGATCCAACGTCGACGACCTCCGAGGTCTCCCTGTGATCGACGTAGCCCCGGCGTCGCTCGGCCTGGTCGATCGGTTCGTCAAGCGCGCTATCGACGTAATCGGCGCATCGCTCGGGCTCTTGATACTGTCCCCCCTCCTGATCGCTATATCCGTTGCCGTGAAGGTGACTTCTGAGGGACCTGTACTATTCTCCCAGACCAGAGCTGGCCGGGGCGGAAAGCCTTTTCGCATTCACAAGTTTCGCACGATGTACGTGGATGCCGACGCGCGAAAGGCGGAGCTCGCCAGCGAATTCGAGGGACCTCTGTTCAAGATCAAGAAGGATCCAAGGATCACTTCTGCCGGGATACTCCTGCGCAAGTCGAGCCTCGACGAGATCCCACAGCTGATCAACGTGCTCCTCGGCGACATGAGCCTCGTGGGTCCCCGACCGTTTGTCTTGGTTGAGTCCGGACAAATCGAAGGATGGGCTGCACGTCGCTTCGACGTGCGACCAGGGATGACAGGGCTCTGGCAAACTTCGGGACGCAACGACCTCCCGTTCGAAGAGTTGCGCCGCCTCGACTACCTCTATGTAGCGTCATGGTCACTTTGGTGGGATCTATCGATTCTCTGGCACACGCCTGCGAGAGTGCTGCGCCAAGATGGCGCATACTGAACGGCTTGGATTCCTCAGGAATTGCAGCCATTTGCCGACATCCCAACGGTGGGTAGTTCGCTCGCAGGTACGCGAAGCCGCCGGTGTCGACGTGTCGGTCCGTTGAAAGAAGGTCTGTAGAGACGTGCATGACACATCTGATGTCAGATGTTCGCTGATCATCGCCAACTACAATGAGCGCGACGTGCTTCTTGATTGCCTGGCGAGCGTCGTGAGAGCAATCGGAAACGACGACGAGATAATCGTCGTGGATAATGGTTCGTCGGACGGGAGCGCCGACGCGGTAGCCGAAGTCTTTCCATCGGTGCGCCTGGTGCGCCTGCCCGTCAACCGCTACATCTTCGGACTGAACGACGGTCTGGCCGCGGCGCGTGGACGCTTCGTAGCGTTTTGCAACAACGACATGAAGGTCGAGGAGAACTTCGTCGAAGCGGCTCTTCCGCTTCTCGAGGAGCCTGACGTCTTCGCCGTGTGCGCAAGAGTCTTGGATCGCCACGGGCAGGAGCAGGGAACCCGCACAGCGGGCATCTGGAAGCATGGGCTGCTCTTCTACGAACCTCTCGCGCACAGCGAGATGCCAACCTCCTGCTTCTTCGCGGTCGGCGGTCAGTCCTTCTTCCGCCGAGACCTTCTGGTCGCTCTCGGCTCCATCGACGAGCTTCTGTGGCCCATGTACCACGAGGACATCGAACTGTCCTACCTCGCCTGGAAAGCGGGCTACCGCATCCTCTACGCCCCCGGATCGGTGTGTCATCATCTCGGTGGCCAAACTAGTAGGAAGGTATTCAGCGAGGACGAGCTGCGATCGTTCGTCCGCCAGAACGAGCTTCTCACTGTCTGGAAGGACGTCACCGATCCACTCATGATCGCTCAGCATCTACTCTTTATGCCTCTTCGCCTGATGGCCGCAGTCCTTCGACGAGACCGAGGAACACTGATGGGGTTCAAATCAGCTGTAGTTCGGCTCCCCAAAGCGCTGAGGGCGAGAAGGCGCGTGCATAGTCTTGCGCGTCTTACAGACCGCGAGGTCTTGGAGCGGGTCAGCATCGCAGCCGTTGACCGACCGCTGGTGGTGACGCCGGCGTAGGGCGCTCGCCAGATCCTTCGGGGAGCCGGAGGAGGACCTCAAGCAGGTCTTTGCGATCTCAGGAGCCGAGTAACTCTCCCGAGGAGAGGTCTCGTCGGGAGTCGAACAGAACGCTCGAAGATCTCTTTGCAGCGTCCGCCGATCGCGTCGATGCCGAAGCGCTCAGTCACCAGCACGCGGGCGGCTTCTCCGAGGCGTCCGAGTTCGCCTCGGTCCTCGACTAACGCAACAATCTCTGCCGCCATCGCTGTCGAGTCGAGATACGGTACCCGGCGTCCTGCCCCCCACGAGGCGAACGCGTCGGAGCCCCCCGAGCCTTGGAAAGTCAGAAGCGGAACTCCAAACAGCGCCGCTTCCAACATAACCAACGGGAACGATTCTTGTCTCGAAGGTATGAGAAGTAGATCCAACTCTGAGTAGAAAGCTGCCATATCGGGGCGCGACGGTCTCACTTCGACCATTTCCGAAAGGCCTGCCGCGCGCACGTCCTCGGCGAGGTCCTCGAAGTCGATTGTTCCCTCAGTACCTCCGAGCCACGTCATCGCAATGCGCGACCCGTAACCTTTCCGAGCAAGTTCGATCGCAGTGGCGACGAACATGTCGCTTCCCTTCCTGGTCCCAGGCGGTCCTATGGCAGCAACCTTGAACTTTGCTCCGACGCCGTCAATCAGCGCTTCAGATAGCGCCGACGACGATTGCGTATGCACCTCCTGGTCGCGGCCTAAAACAGCTCTGTGGTCGATAACGGCGATACCTGGAAGGATCTCTATGCGATCAGGGCTGACTTGGTAATCCGACTCGAGCATCTTCGCTACGTCCTCGCCGACAGCCGCCCAAATATCCACGTCATCCAAGGCAGCCGTCATCCAATGTGGCGGAAGGAACGCATTGAGGAAGCGCCGGAGCTCGTGGATGTGACACACGCGGGGCGCTCTTAGAAGTGAGAGATCGAAGTGCACTGGCCCGTTCATCGCGGTGTTGAACCAAACGAGCGACACTTCCCGGTATTCAATCCATGTCCGCAGGGCGAAAAGGACGTCGAGAGCGTGCGACACCCGAAGTCCCAGCCGGTTCCGCATGGCGCGGCGCAGGCGCTCGGAGCGGAGCGAGACCATCCTCGTAGGACCGAGTGCTTCGAACTGCTCGAGGAGGTCCGCGTCGAAGAGCCCGCCGGGCGTACGGATGAGAAAACGGGGATCGACGAGACACTCGTCTACAAGCCATTGAGCCTGGCGAAGCAGTGCCAGAACCGAGCCGGTACGGCTCGCCTCGTGGCTCACGAACAGTACCCGTGGGACGCGATGATTGCCACGTTTCCATCTCGAAGTCACCATTTCAGGGGGGGAGTTTAGGTCGCAGTCCCCAAGGCCTTCAGTCGTGACCTCTTGCGTCTGGGTCCTCAACTCTGCACCCGATAACGCCGACACTATGTCAGTGAGCGGCAGTGCATCACCATACCTTCGGATTATGGGGCGCACCGTTGTGCGCACGCGTCGGGAGGTGACCGACGCGTGATCGAATTTGCCCTCCTCGCATGCGTTCTCGTGGCACTCGTGATAGGCGCGGTTTGGAAACTTAGGCCACGCGATATCGACGGAGTCGAAGGAGGATCAGCCATCGAACCGCTCGACGCTTTGGCTGATCGACCACCGAACCTGTTGAGCGTTGCTCGCAGCGAGAACGGTCCGGAGTTCAGGGAATCGCTCGCTGCACTCGTCATGCGAGACAGCTGGGCAGGAGCCAGAGCGCGCGATCTCGAGGAGCTCCGTCGGATCGTCACAAGTTGGTCTTCGCAAGCTCCTTCGCCGGCATCGGCGACCGAGGAGGCCGAAAAGGCCCCCAGCGCAAATCCGCTCGACGCGTTCGTGTCAAAAGTTAACGCCGCCGCCGGAGCGGGTGTCGTCGAGATCCGCATCCGCCGCGGCAGCGAGGTAAGCGTCCTGCTTCCCCGCCACACTGTTGGTGCGCAACGTCCCTTCTCGCTCAGCTGATCGGCCGGGCAAAGCTCAGTTCGTGGCCATCAGGGTCGCGGACGTGAAAATAACGTTCACCCCACGGGGCATCTTCGGGAACGGTCTCGGTCTTCCAGCCGCAGGAGACGACCTGCCGGTACACGGCGTCGACGTCGCCCACCCATATGACGACCCTGCCCCACGGGACCCTCGGTGCTCCTGCCGACAGCTCGTCGACCTGCAGGTTCAGACATCCGGCGCCCACACGAAGAGTGGTGAAATTTGCAGCAGAACCCCCAAAAAGCACCTCAAGGCCAAGAGAGCTATAGAAATTTATTGAAGCGCCCATGTCGGCAACGAGCAACGTCACCGCGCTGATCGACTCGTAAACCGGGAGCACACCGCAATCCTGGCACAGCTGTCGGCGACCGGACCGACGCTATCCTTGGCGAATGGCCAAAATCGTAGCG
>JAKBBS010000178.1 GCA_021808425.1 Actinomycetes bacterium | reverse complement strand
GCACCGACTTGGTCCCGAGCTTGTCCTTGAGCCTGCGGATACGTATCCCGTTGCGGCTCCCATCGCGACGCTCGGAGAGGACCAGGAACGGCATCACACCCCGCACCCCGTCGACGCCGCCTTCTATTTTCGCCAAGGCGACGAACGCCGAGGCGTGCACGTTCGAGACGAACCACTTGATCCCGTCGAGGCGCCACGTGTCGCCCGACACGTGGGTCGCTGTGGTCTCCAATGCCCCTAGGTCCGATCCCCCGGCGCGTTCGGTAAACATCTGCCCCGCCGCCCCCGAGTTGTCCCCGCCGGCGAACAGTTCCCGCACCCTGGCGAGCACGTCGGGCGGGGCGAACGACTCGGCCATCTTGATGACCATGTCCCCGCCGGTCCCCAAAGCGCACGTCATGCCGATGTCCGCCTGGTCGAGGAGGTAGCTCCACGCGGCGGCGAGCGGCGCCGGGTTGACCCCCGCCTGCCTTGCTTGGGCGGCGAACGCCGGGGAGCTCAGGTTGTCGGCGAGCACCGCCGCCTGCGAGGCGACGAAACTTTCCGGGAGGATCACCTCCGCGGTCTCATGGCCCCAACGGTCGTATCTCTCCAGGTACGCCGGCGCCCGGTCGGTCCGCTCCGCGTACTCCGACACCGGCCCTCCCATGAGCGCCCCGACGCGCTTTAGCTGCGGCGTCGCCCACGCCAGCTCGGACGGCTCTAGGTGCATCGCCATGAGGAACTGCAGCGACGGGTCTATCTCGTACCAGTTCCGGCCCGTCGCCCCTTTGAAGCGCGACGTGTCGTAGCGCAACCGCTTCGACGGGCTCGAGAACGCCAGCTCGCCTCCCCTCTCCGCTACGGCGTTGAGATGGACTTGGACGGCGTCGGAGGCGGGACCTCCGTAAGCAACTTCGGTCACAGCACAAGAGTAGATCACCTCTAAAGTTCCACGCTATGAAGACTGTCGCCGATTACGGAACCTGGAAGTCGCCCATCGACGCAAAGATGCTCGTCGCTGGCGCTGTCAGCTTCTCGTCGGTGTCCGCCGCCGGCGGTCGCGTCTGGTGGGTGGAGTCCCGCCCGAGCGAAGCCGGCCGGGCCGTCGTGGTGTCACGTCCCGCCGACGCTTCGGAACCTGCTCGCGACGAGACCCCACCCGGAGTGTCGGTACGGACCCTCGTCCACGAGTACGGCGGCAGATGCCACGTCGTGTGGGACCCGTCCGGCTGGGACCGCGTCGTCGTGTACTCGAACTTCGAGGACCAGCGGCTGTGGGCGATGCACGGGCCGTCAGGGCGCACCAGGCCGCTAACTCCCGCCGTCGACGGCCGCAAGGTGCGCTTCGCGGACCCTGCCATCACTGCTGACGGTATGGCTGTCGTTTGTGTCCGTGAGCGACACGACGCGTCGGGGGTGGTGAACGACCTGGTGGCAGTACCGCTGTGGGCGCCCGACGGGTGGCTTTCGGAAGGCTCCGAGCCTGTCACGCTCGCCGGCGGCCACGACTTCTTCTCCGCCCCGAGGGTGTCCCCCGACGGCGGGCGCCTGGCGTGGATCACCTGGGATCATCCTGACATGGCCTGGGATTCGACGCGTCTGTGGGTGGCGGACATGGCGGTGTCACACATTGCGGGGTCGGACGGTGCTGTAACCCTCGGCGAGCCGAGCCTCGTCTCGGGGGGTCCGGGCGTGTCGGTAACCCAACCGAGGTGGTCGCCCGGAGGGGTGCTTCACTACCTGTCGGATCGAAGCGGCTGGTGGAACCTCTACAGCGAGACGTCACGAGCGTTGACGGCTTTCGAAGCCGAGGTAGGCGAACCAGACTGGGTGTTCGGCAACTCCGACTACACCTTCGACGCGTCCGGGCGGCTGGTGGCGACCTGGACGACGCCGGCGGGGCGGGCGATCGGATGGGAGGCGGAGCCGGGCGGAGGGGTCGTCGAGCTTGAGGGTCTGCCTTTTACCTCCTTCTCGTCGCTTCAATCCTGCGGCGACGCAGTGGTGTGCGTGGCGGGATCGCCGAGCCTCGCCGCGTGCGTCGTTCGCATCGACGCCGACGGCTCGCATCGCGTCCTGGCCCGCTCCCGGGAGATCACCTTCCCCGAAGGGTTCCTCTCGACGCCGGCAGCAATCGAGTTTCCTACCCCCGACGCGGACGGACCCGAGACCGCTCACGCCGTCGTCTACCCGCCGGCGTCGGAGGACTTCGAGGGGCCTCCCGGGGGGCTGCCGCCGGTCCTCGTCGTCATCCACGGAGGCCCGACGTCGCAGGCGTCACGGCTTTTGAACCTGTCGGTGCAGTACTGGACGACACGAGGCTTCGTCGTCGCGGACGTCGACTACAGGGGCAGCAGCGGCTACGGCCGGGCCTACAGGGACCGCCTGAAAGGCGCGTGGGGTGACGCCGACGTCGCGGACTGCGCCGCCGTGGTCGGCGAGCTAGGCCGCCTCGGCCTCGCCGACCCGTCGAAAGCGTTCATAAGAGGGTCGAGCGCCGGCGGCCTCACCACGCTGGCCGCGCTCGCGACGGGCGGCACTTTCGCTGCCGGGGCGAGCCTCTACGGCGTCGCGGACCTGGAGCGCCTCGCCACCGACACCCACAAGTTCGAGGCTCGCTACCTCGACTCGCTCGTCGGGCCGTGGCCCCGCGACGCTGCGCTTTATCGCAGCCGCTCGCCTCTCTACAACGCGGAGCGCATCACGAGCCCGCTCATAGTCTTCCAGGGACTCGACGACAAGGTCGTTCCCCCGGCTCAGTCACAGGCGATCTGCGACGCGCTGCGAGAGCGGGGGCGGCGCGTCGAGTACCTGGCCTTCGAAGGCGAACAGCACGGGTTTCGAAAAGCGGAGACGATCGTCGCCGTGTATACGGCGGAGCTCAACTTCTACCTCGACGTGCTCGCCTCGATCAACCCTCGAGGGTGATCGCCTGCTTGGGGCAGCGCGCGACGGCAAGCTCCACCTTCGCGCGCAGTTCCTCCGGCGGGTTCTCGTCGAGGACGTAGAGGAAGTCGTCGTCTCGCACCTCGAAGACTTCTGGCGCTTCGGCCATGCACAGCGCGTTGCTTTCGCAGCGGTCGAAATCCACAACTACCCGCATCCGTCTACCTCCCAGACCGAAACTGCCGACCCGCCCTACCCTAGCCGCTGCTACAGGTCGCGGAGATGTCCCGTCAGGTTGAACCCGCGCAGCGTAGCCCCGCTACGCCCCGGCGCGATCACGCTGATCGAGGCCGTGTCGAGGTGCGTACGCCAGCAGATCTCGTCGCCAACGCCGAGAGCCCACGCGACGGCGACTTTGATCGGCGACACGTGGCTGACGACCACCACGTCGACGTCGCGGGCCTGCGCCCAAACTTCGACGCACGCGGAGCGGACCCGCTCCCCGACGTCGCGAAGCGACTCCCCGCCGGGCGGGCGGTGCGCCACGTCAGCAGCCCAGCGGTCCCACAGCTCGCCGGCGTCGCCAACGGGCAACCCCTCGAAGGCTCCGTAGTCGATCTCGCGCCAGCGCTCGTCGACGCTCACCGGCGGACCGAGAGCTTTCGCTGTTTCAAGTGCCCGTGAGAGCGGGCTGGACACGACGCGGCTCGCGCCGGCCAGCTCGGCGACACCGCCGAGCGCCTGCGCCTGGCGTACGCCGAGGTCGTCTAGAGGACTGTCAGTCCGTCCTAACAGGAGACCGCCGGCGTTATGCGCGGTGCGCCCGTGGCGAACGACGAACAGCACGCCTGGGAGGCTACTCCCCTGACCGGTCGACGACTAGCATCCTCGAACACTGCTCGCATGCGTACACGTCGCCCGCCGCAGCGTGGCGGACCTGCTCGAGCTCGACGGCCGACAAGGTCAAATGACAGCCGCTGCAGCGTCGCCCGACGACACGCGACACCGCGACACCGCCGAGCCTGGAGCGAAGCCGCTCGTAGCGGGCGAGCAGAGGTTCCGGCAGCGCCGCTTTCGCTTCTACGCGCGATGCACGCAGACGGGAAAGCCGGGCGTCGATCGTCTTTTCCGCCTCGTCCAGCTCCTTTGCCGCCACGAGAAGGGCTTCGCCGGCCGTCGCGATCGACGAGTCCAGCTCGCCGAGGCGTCCAGCCGCAGCGTCGGTGGCTTCGAGAAGAGCCAGGATCTCGTCTTCGAGGTCGGAGGCTTTCGCCTGGAGCGAACCGGCCTCCGCCTGCATCGCCTGCAGGTCACGCGTCGAGGTCGTCTGGGCGGAGAACATCCGCCTTTCGATAGCCGAGCGGCGCTGCTCGCTCGAAGCGAGCTCCGCTTCGAAGGCGGCCTGTCTTTCACCAAGGTTGCGCAGCTCGCATCGAAGCGTCGCTGCCTCGCTTCGCATCGAATCGATCCTCGACACGTCCGCGTCGACCCGGGACCTTTCTGGAAGGTGGCGGCGTTTGTGAACGACGGCGTCGATCTCGCTGTCGATGTCTTGAAGCGCCAGTAGCTCGCCCGAGTGGCCGCCCTGCTCGGCGTCGGAGGCCACGACCGCGTCAGCCGTTTCCTTGCGGGGCTGCACCGGAAGGCCCGCCGCCCGGCGTCGCTCCGGCGCCAGTTCCGGCGCCGGTTCCGGCACCGGTTCCAGCGCCGCCGGTCGTCACGCCAGAGCCACCCGGAGTCGAAGGTGCGGTAGGTACCGAACCCCCAGGCAGCGTCGTGGTCGTGTTGGTCGGGGCGGTCGTCGCCACCGGGAACGTCGGCGGGGGCGGCGGCGGCGCGACGTAATTGTGGTCTTTGACATCAGCAGCGACAAGAGCCGGGGAAGTCACGTAGACGCTCGCAGGCACAAGCGACGGGTCGGGCGTGGGAAAGTTCTCGACCGGCTGACCCGAAAGCACCGCCGCGTTGTAGTCGTGCCAGGTGCTCGCAGGGTAGTTCGCGCCGTAGACAGTAAGTCCGTTGATGACGATCGGTATCTCTCCTTTGAGGGCGCCCATCCACACGGTAGTCGCCAGCTGCGGGGTGAACCCGTTGAACCACGCGTCGACGTTGTTCGACGTCGTCCCGGTCTTGCCGGCCACCGGTCGATTCCCTAGAGCAGCCCCGGTACCGGTCCCGTACTGGACGACAGCCTGGAACGCCACGTCTGCCTCCGCGGCGATCTGCTTGGAGAAAATCTGCTTCCCCGGCTGGTCGCCTTTGAAGATGACAGCACCCGTACGGTCGACGATCGTCGAGATGAACGACGGGGGGTGGTAAACGCCGTTGTCTGCGAGGGTTGCGTACGCGTCTGCCATCTCGATCGGGTGAACCGCTATGGCGCCGATGACCATCGAGGGGATAAATGCGTCTGCCGCTGTCACTTCGCTGATCCCCATACGCTGCGCCATCGACACGACGTTTGCGAGCCCGACCTGGCGTGCGAGGCGCATGTAGGCGCAGTTCACCGAGTTCGCCGTCGCGTCCACCACCGTTATCACTCCGCCGCCGGCGCCCGTGTCGTTGTTGATCGGCGTCTTGAGGAGGCTGTTGTTGCCGGGGAAGGAGATGTAGCACGGGCTCTGACTATCGACGGTGTCGTTGACGGAATAGCCCTGCTCGAGCGCTGCGAGGAGGGTGAACAGCTTGAATCCCGAACCAGGCTGGCGCTGCGCCTGGGTCATCACGTTGAACTGCGACGCCGCCGCCCCGCTACCGCCGACGAGCGCCTCGACGGCCCCGTTCGACGGGTTGATGGAGGCGAGGCCCTCCTCGAAGCCGACGCTGTTCGCCGGGGTGTTCGCCGCGACAGCTGACAGCGCCGCCGCCTGGGCAGAGGGGACCATGTTCGTGTAGATCTTGAGTCCGCTCTCGAAGAGCGCTGCGTAGCGCTCCGCGTAGGTCGCGCCGAGAGGGCTGCCGGGGCCGAGAAGCTCGTTTTTAACCTGGAGAACGTAGTAGTTGGTGACGCCGCTCTGGGTGGCCGGCGGGGGGCTCGCCCCCGGAAGCGGCACCTGGTTGGCGGCGGTCGCCTGCGCCTGGGTTATGTCGTTGTAGTACACCATGCGCGCCAGTACCTCGGAGCGGCGGATGCGCGCCGCCGCCGGGTTGAGGATCGGGTCGTAGCCGTTCGGGTCCTGGATCATCCCGGCGAGAAGCGCCGACTGTGCTAGGTCGAGCGAGCTGGCCGGCTCCGAGAAGTAGGTCTGCGCCGCGGCCTGCACGCCGTAGGCGCCGTTGCCGAGGTAGATGGTGTTCAGGTACGCCTGGAGGATCGCGTTGCGGCTGTACTCGCGCTCCAGACGGTCAGCGAGGACAACCTCGCGGACTTTCCGGCTGAGCGTCTGCGACGGCGTGAGGTACACCTGCTTGACGAGCTGCTGCGCGATCGTCGATCCGCCCTGCAGGCCCTGCCCGGAGACGTCGTGGACCGCCGCGCGGGCGATAGAGCGCAGGTCGAAGCCGCCATGGACGTAAAAGCCGTGGTCCTCGGTGTCGAGGACCGCCGTGACGAGCTCCTTAGACACCGCCGAAAGCGCGACCGGCTCGCGAAGCTCCGGGCCGCGAAGCACTGCGAGCACCGTCTTGTGGTCGGCGGCGTAGACGGTCGAGCCGAGCTGGAACTGGCTGGTGAGCGGAGGGAGCGGGATCTCTGTGGCGCTGGCGCTTCCGTGGTAGGTCCGGCTGGCGAGCACAGCGACAGCAGCGATCGTGCCTGCGATAAGCGCCGACGCGCTCGCTACCAACGCGATCAGCCTGAACAGCTTGTAAAGCTGTCTCAACTCGCCCGGGGGCCTTGACCTGTTGCAGTCATCGGCCAACACGCTACCCG
>JAKBBS010000177.1 GCA_021808425.1 Actinomycetes bacterium | reverse complement strand
CGGCATGCGGGAAGGCAGTCGCAACGACCGGTACGCCTGCGGCGACGGCGTCGACTAGAACTCCGGAAGTTGCCTGGTCGCGCGAGTCGTAGGGAAGCACCACTACTGCCGCTGACTGGATCAGCGCGGTGAGCGTCGGCACGTCTCGATATGTCGGATCGAACATGACCGACGCTGCGACCCCATTGCGCTCAGCCTGCTCGATTCGAGCCTCCCGGTATGACTCACCCTGGGAGGCGGCCACCTTCGGGTGGGTTCTCCCCGCCACGAGGTACCAGGGTCGCCCCGGAAGGTCCTGTAGGTGCACCATTGCGTCGATCACCCGCTCGATACCTTTGCCCGGGCCGACGAGCCCCCACGTCAAAAGCAGGGGACGTCGCAACCCCGACACCGGATCGCGACTGGACGGGATCATCGCACCATGGGGGATGACCGCCACCTTCGCGGGCTCGATGGCGAAGTCGGCGCATGCGCGCTCGCCTGCCGCTTGGGCCATCACGACCACCCTGTCGGCGAGGGCGGCCACAGCATGGAGTACCGACCTTTGGTGCGGAGTCGGCTTGCAGGGCACTGTGTGCGCTATCACTATGGATGGAACCCTCAGCGCGGCGAGGAGTTCGACGACCTCATCGCCGTCCTCACCGCCGTAGAGCCCGTACTCATGGTGGATAATGGCGACATCACACTCGTTCAAAAGCTCGGCCGCCGCAATCACCGAACGGGGGTCGCCGTTCTCGAGGTCGCCCACGACGACAGGCGAATCGCAGGTCGACCCGTCGGACACGCGGACCACACGGACCTCTGCGCCGTGGCCGTACAATCCCCTCGCTAACGCCGCCGTAAACGTGGCGAGCCCGCAAGGAGTGGGCGGGAAAGTGCTGAGTATTCCGACGATTCGAGACCGCGACACAGCCAAGTCGAACGGAGGCGTCGCAAACTCGGCGACAGGCAATAGAGCTCCTTACAGTCGCTCGGTCGAGGCGTCAAACCTGCACGGAGCTACCGCGGCAATTAATGCCGTCCTGCCCAAGCGAGGCGACTCTTCCAAGGAGATTTGATACTCAACCTACCACATCTTGGTCCGAGGAGACCGAGGGTTCATCTACTCGCTGCGTTTGGGGCGCCCGGTTTCGTGGAAAGATTCCCGGATGGACGGCATAGTGCGCCGACTCGACAGACTCCAGCGGCGTTTCACGGTCACGTCTTTTGCCTGGGCCGTGCAGAAAAAATTCTCCGACGACCGAGGAGGGTATCTCTGCGCGCTCATCTCCTACTACGGATTCCTCTCGATCTTCCCTCTCCTCCTGGCAGCGTTCACTATCGCCGCTTATGTTCTTGCCGGCCATACATCGACGATCCATTCCTTGGCCTCGCACCTGCAGAACTACCCGGTGTTAGGCCCTGCTGCAGCGGATCTCGAGGGCAAGAGCCTCAGTGGTTCACCGGTGGCCCTGGTCGTAGGCGTCGTCGGGCTCGTGTTCGGCGCCCAGGGTCTCGCTCAGGCGGCGATGTTCGCCACAGAGGAAGCGTGGGACATAACAAGTGAGAAACGCCCCGGGTTCGTCGACCGGCTCTCCCGAGGCGCCCGGTGGTACGCGACTTTCGGTGTCGGAATCGTCGTTTCGACGGCCATATCCTCGCTGGGCAGCCTCCTGCACTGGAGCGGAGGGCCGGCCCTGTCGTCGCTCATTTCGACCGCCTTCGACGCCGGGCTGTTCGTAATCCTGTTCCGGATAGTCACCCCCGAGCACCTCGCCGTGCGCTACGTCGTGCCGGGTGCCGTCGTCGCCGGGGTTGCGTGGGGTGTCCTGACAGGCGTCGGGGTCGGTCTAGTTCCTCTCCTCGCCCATTCGAACGCCCTTTACGGCACGTTCGCGCCTGTGCTGGCAGGGCTCGCATTCATCTACCTGATGGCCCGTATATCGATTCTGTGCATCGAGGCTAACGCCGTTCGCGAGAAGAAGCTGTGGCCCCGCTCGCTCGACGGTAAGAACCCGACCGAAGCGGACGTCTTGGCGAGATCGCTCAAGGCGGCGTCGGAGGTGCCTGCGACACCCAGGTAGCCCTGGCGCCCTGGCGCTCAGACTATGCCACGCTTGGGGGATGCTTCCCACTCCCCCGAGCGCCCCGACGGTTTCCAATGTCCGGACCAGCCATGGGCGCACGCGAGTCGACCCGTGGTCATGGCTGAACGACCCAGCCGATCCCGCGGTCACTGCCCACCTGAACGCCGAGAACGCATACGCGGAGGCTGTGATGGCCCCCACCAAGGTCCTGCAGGGGGCGCTATTCGAGGCAATCCAATCGCGAACAGCGGAGACAGACGCCGGGCCGCCCTCGTGGAGCGGCGGCTGGTGGTACTACACCCGCACAGAGGCGGGTCTCCAGTACGGCATCGAGTGCCGCCTCGGCGATCCGGACCAGGAACTCGATGCAGCAGCGGTCGCGGACCTAACGCGTGCGGGCCGCCCGGATGCCGAGCAGGTCCTGCTCGACCCGAACACGCTCGTTGGTTCCTCGGAGTACCTCGATTTGGGGATTCTGGACGTCTCGCCGGGAGGCCGGCTCATGGCGTACGGCCTCGACCTGGACGGGTCGGAACTTTTCACCGTGCGCTTCCGCGACCTGACGACGGCCGGCGAACTGGACGACGTCATCGCCGGCGTCTATTACTCGAGCGCCTGGATCGCCTCCTCTGAGGCCTTCTTCTACGTCAGGCCTGACGAGACGATGCGTCCATGGCAACTATGGTGCCACGTCATTGGCAGCGATGTCGCCGACGACCGCCTTGTCTACGAGGAGCAAGACGAGAGGTTCTTCGTCGAGGTGTCGCTCTCGCGCTCCGAGTCCAGGATCGTCATCGCCACGGCGAGCAAGACGTCCTCGGAGGTCCGCTGGCTCGACGCGGCCTCGCCCTCAAACGATCGTGAGGCACCGCAGGTCCTGATCGAGCGGCGACCCGACGTCGAATACGACGCCGAACACGACGGGGGCGACTCGTGGCTTGTGCGGATCAACCTCGCCGCCGACGGCGCCCCGTCTGGTCCCGGGACCGAACATTCACTTTGGCGCTTCAGCGAACGAGACCGCGATCTGAAGGCAGTTCTGGAACCACGGACTGATACTGCCGTAGTCGAGGTCGAAGCCTTCTCCAGTTTCGCTGCGGTTATCGAACGCTCCACGATCGACGGGCTGGAGCGTGTCCGCATCATCGACCGCTCGGGGCGCCACAGCATCATTGACACCCCGCAAGCACCTTACGCCCTCCTATCAGGCGGCAACCCCGCGTGGGAGCAAGAAACATTCCGTTACGGCTACACATCGCTGGTCGCCCCCCGAACCTGGGTGGACCACACGACAATGAACCACCACGAGGAGGTCATCTGGGCGCAAAACGTGCCTGGCTACGACAAGACCCGATACCGCACTGAGCGTGTCTGGGCTGTTGCGGCCGACCATACCCGGATCCCGGTTTCGGTCGTCTCCAGAGCAGACTACACACCGAACGGAACAGCGCCCGGAGTGATCTACGGCTACGGGGCTTACGAGATCCCGATTGAACCGGTCTTTTCGGTCTCGACTCTCAACCTACTTGACCATGGCGCAGTCTTTGCGATAGCGCACGTGCGCGGCGGTGGCGAGCTTGGCAAAGGCTGGCACGAGGCAGGGCGGATGGAGCGCAAGGCGAACTCTTTCAGCGACTTCATTGCCTGCGCCGAAGCGCTGGTCGACCAAGGCTGGATTAACCGGGACCGGATCGCCGCCCGGGGAGGCAGCGCAGGAGGCCTCCTGATGGGAGCAGTGACGAACATGAGGCCCGACCTGTGGCGCGCAGTAGTCGCAGAAGTTCCTTTTGTCGACGTCGTCACAACGATGTCCGACCCTTCGTTACCGTTGACGGTCACCGAGTGGGAGGAATGGGGCGACCCGCTTCACGACGCCGCATCCTTCGAAAGGATGCTCGAATACTCGCCCTACGACAACGTCGTAGCTCGTGAACAGTGGCCCGCAATGTACGTAACCGCTGGACTCAACGATCCCCGCGTCGGCTTCTGGGAACCCGCGAAGTGGGTGGCGAAACTCAGGTGGGCCGGCGCCGGAAAAGGAGACCGCCCGGTGGTCTTCTTCATCGAGATGGGGGCCGGCCACCAAGGTCCGTCGGGGCGCTACGAGGGCTGGCGCGACGAGGCCCGCGTGCAGGCTTTCCTGCTCAGCCAGCTTGGACTGGCGACGTGATATGTCGTTTACCTAGCTCAGCCTTGCCCTGACCAACAGCAGGACATGAGTATTTTCTAATCGGCACCTCATCGAGGCGTCACCTGGACAGCCGACACTGTCTCCGCAAACCCACCCGAGCCCAAGATGCTCGTCGGAGCGGAACAAGAGAGGTCACCAAGTGACAGAAACTTCCCATGTCCCTGCTGGGATCGACGCGATGCTTTCCAATGTGGGCCGTCGTGCAATGGTTACCGGAGCTGCTGGATTCATCGGAAGTCAAGTGTGTCGTACCTTGCTGCGCGACGGCTGGAGCGTTACAGGTATCGATGGTTTCACTGACAGTTACGACCCGGTCGAGAAGATAATGCGGGCGGCATCCTTGGCACGCCTCGCCGGAATGACACTCGTGGTCGGCAACATGGCAGACATGTCGCTTGACGCTCATCTGAGCGGGGTGGAAGTAGTATTCCACCTGGCAGGACGGGCCGGGGTGCGAGCAAGCTTCTTCTCGGAAGGGCTCTACGTTAGAGACAACGTGATAGCGACCGAGCGGCTTCTCAGCGCCGCTCGCAGAGCCGGTGTCAGGCGTCTCGTGTACGCGTCGTCATCGTCGGTGTACGGCGACGGGGAGGTGCCCTTCCGGGAGGACGCGCCGCTATCGCCGATCTCCCCATACGGGAAGAGCAAACTCGAAGCCGAACGGGCGTGCCTGGATGCAGACGGCCGAGGTATCGAGACGACGGCGCTGCGATACTTCACCGTGTTCGGACCGGGTCAACGACCCGACATGGGTCTCCGCCTTTTCGCCGAGGCCGCATTGTCAGGGAAGCCGATCACGCTACTCGGCGATGGCAGCCAACGCCGTGACTTCACGTATGTCACCGACGTCGTCGCAGCTACGGTCGCCGCGGCCGACGGCCACGTTGCCGGCCTACCCGTCAATATCGGCGGCGCTTGCGATGTGAGCATCTCCGAGGTCCTGGCGTTGTTGGCAAAGCTGAGTGGCAGCGACCTGCTCATCGATCAGCAGCCCTTCGCCCGCGGGGACGTCAGGGTGACCTCGGCCGACTTGACTCGAGCCCGAGAACTGCTCGGTTTCATACCCCTCGTACCTTTCGAAGTGGGATACGAAAGCCAGGTCGCTTGGATACGAGAACGTATGGGCCAAACGGTGGGGGTGCCGGTATGAAATCGGTCCGATCCTTGCAGCGTGTGCTGCTCTACTCCCACGACACTTACGGCCTTGGCCACCTTCGCAGAAACCTTTCAATCGCGCACGAATTGTTGCGTTTGCCGAGTCCGCCACGTGTGGTATTGGCCTCCGGCTCCCCTGCCATCGGTCGCGTTCCGCTACCGAGTGGTCTGGCGACCGTGGTACTTCCTCCTGTCACAAAGACGCCTCAAGGCGACTATCGCCCCCTCGACGGGTCGCTTGGCATCTCCCTTGTGAGGCGCGCACGATCCGCTGTCGTGCTCGACGTTGTATCTCGATGGAAGCCGGACGTCATGCTCGTAGATCATGCACCTCACGGCATGAAAGGTGAACTCCTTCCCGTCTTCGATCACATCGGCCGCACCCGGTCAGCTACCCTCCTGGCGCTCGGCTTGAGAGACATTCTCGACGAGTCGTCGCGGGTGATCGACACGTGGACAGCGGACGGTGTCTATGCGACACTCGAGGACGTCTACGACTCGGTGATGGTTTACGGGGAGCGCGACATGTTCGACGTAGCCGACCTGTACGGCCTGTCGGCGGAAATGGCGGATCGCATCGAGTACTGCGGTTACGTGACGACGCCGGCGCCACAGTCAGTTCCTCTACCACCGGAGATCCCCGACGGGAAGCCCTTCGTACTCGCAATGATCGGGGGTGGCGGCGACGGGGTCCAACTTCTGATCGACACTGCCCTCGCTGCCAAGTCGATCAGGATCGCATGTGTCCTGTGCACCGGTCCTCTCATGTCCGCCGGCGACCGGCAGCGTTTGCTCGACACAACCGGACATCTCGAAGACGTGTACACCGTCGAGCACCTCGCCGAGCCTGCTGCAGTTGCTGCCAGAGCGGCCGCTGTGGTGTCTCGCGGAGGCTACAACAGCTTATGCGAACTGGTTGGTCTTGGGGTGCCGACTATCGTCGTTCCACGCCGCGCACCGCGCCTGGAGCAACTGATGCGGGCCCACGCATTCGCCAGACGGGGATTGGTGGAAGTAGTAGAGGAGAGCGTCGACCTTGCCTCGGCGCTACCGAGGCTACTGGGTGGAGCATCCACCAGTTGGAGTGGCGCCGGCCTCGATCTGGGCGGCGCGGCGAGGACTGTCGCTCATCTCTGTCGCCTCGTCGCCGACATCGATCCACGTTCACTTGCCTGTATACCGGCATGACTATCAGTTTCCCATGACCCTACTTAACCTTCGCTCGTCCAAGACGCCCTTCGACACATCCGCATCGGCCCCTACGGTCTGCTACCTGACAAAGCGTTTCCCGCGACTATCGGAGACGTTTATCCTCGACGAGATTCTGGGTGTG
>JAKBBS010000176.1 GCA_021808425.1 Actinomycetes bacterium | reverse complement strand
CAGGAGAGCCTCAGGTGGCCCGCCGGAAAAACGATTGATACTTTATGCAGGCTATAGCTGTATAAAGTATCAATCGTTTTGGCGAAGCATCAGTTCCGTACGGTATGCCCGGTTTGTACTTTCCCTCGGGTATGGTTCGGATTGCGAACGACACGAGCGACACGAAAGAATCAGGGCAGGGCTGGCGGGGGAGGACTCGAACCTCCAACATACGGCTCCAAAGGCCGTCGTTCTGCCATTGAACTACCCGCCACCGGGGAGAACCAGTAACGCCTGCACCAACAGCGTCGCGCAAATCGGACCGCGGCGTGGCGCATTGACGAGGATGCGCTCGAAGCGGCAGATAAGGGCCGTCCGTCCAGCTGCGCCACCCCGCCCAGCTGCGCCACCCCGCCCAGCCCGGCGCCACCCCGCCCAGCCCGGCGCACTGCGGCCGGCGCGCAGCCCACCCTCGGCATTGCAGTGCTAGCAGCTAAGGCCGCCGGCTTGCTAGAAAAGTCGTCGTGCCACGCGACTCACGACTCTCCGCTGTAGTCCTCGCCGCAGGGGAAGGCACCCGCATGAGGTCCGAGCGACCGAAACCGATGCATGCTCTCGCCGGGCGCCCGATGGTCGCCCATGTGCTTCACGCACTATCTGACCTGCAACTCGACCGAGTCGTGGTCGTGGTCGGCCACGGCGCGGATATGGTGACCAAGGCGGTAGGGGAGCATCAGCCGCAGGCCCTGAATGTGGAGTTCGTCGAGCAGAAAAGGCAACTAGGCACCGGTGACGCAGTGCTAGTCGCGCTCGGGGCGTTCCCCGACGACGACCTCGACGACACCGATGACGTCATCGTCGCGCCCGGCGACACCCCCCTTCTGCGCCCCGAGACGCTCGCGGAGCTTGTCGGAGCGCATCGTGATTCGGCGGCCGCGGCCACGGTGCTGACAGCCCGGCTGCGCGATCCTACCGGCTACGGCCGGGTTGCGCGGGACAAGGCGGGCCGGGTCACTCGTATCGTCGAGCACCGTGATGCCACGGCGGAGGAGTTGGCGATCGACGAAATCAACACTTCGATCTACGTCTTTCGCAGGTCCGTCCTCGCTCCGGCGATTAGACGTCTCAGGCCAGACAACGCTCAGGGTGAGCTGTATCTGACCGACGTCATCGCAGTGATCCACGACGCCGGCTATCCGGTCGCCTCAATGGTGGTCGCCGACAGTTCCGAGGCTGCAGGAGTCAACGACCGCCTCCAGCTTGCCGGCGCCGAGACGGAACTTCGGAGGCGGATCAACGAACGTTGGATGCGCTTTGGAGTCACGATGGTCGACCCGACTGGCACATACATCGATTCCACTGTCGAGCTTGCCCCCGATGTGGTGCTGTACCCGGGAACGATCCTGGAGGGCAGGACGGTTGTAGAGGCCGGGGCGGTGGTCGGCCCTTCAACTCGACTGGTGGACTGCCGGGTGGGAAGGGGTGCCGAAGTCGAAGCGACGGTCGGCTTCAACGCCGACGTCGCGCCTGGGGCGAAAGTCGGCCCGTGGGCTCGGATAGGGCCAGGTGCCGCATCTAGGCCTTCCAGCCCCGAGCGCAACTCGCTACGCTGAACGAACAACGATCGGAGCGCAGGTGACAGACAACGCACAGCCAGCCAGCTCGCCGCAGGGGCGCAGCGCTTCGATCAACCTCACCCCGGTACGCAAACTCCGGCTCCTGAGCGGCAGGTCGCACCCTTTGTTGGCCGAGGCGGTGGCGGCGCACCTCGACGTGAAGCTCGCCGATCCGAAGCTCGTGGACTTCGCAAACGGTGAGATCAGACCGAGGTTCGTCGAGTCCGTCCGCGGCTCGGACGTGTTCATCATGCAGTCGCACGGCCAGACTCCGGGGCGTTCGGTGAATGACTCGCTGATGGAGCAGTGGATCATGATCGACGCAGCCAAGCGGGCGTCAGCGAAGCGGATCACCGCCGTCTGTCCCTATTACGGCTATTCCAGACAGGACCGAAAGTCCAAAGAACGCGAGCCAATCACCGCCCGGATGGTATCCGACTTCTTCGCGACGGCGGGAGCCGACCGGATCATGTCGATAGACCTGCACTCCGGGCAGATCCAGGGCTTCTTCAACGGGCCTGTCGATCACCTGACGGCGGTTCCGTTGCTGACCGAATACCTACGCCAACAGGTCCCCGGCGGGGACTTTGTGATGGTTGCCCCGGACACGGGCCGCACTAAGGTGGCCGAGCAGGCAGCACGCTACGCGGGTGCGGCCGTCGACGTGGCGTCGGTGTACAAACGACGCCCGAAGGACGCAGTCAATCTCGTTCAGGCCCTCGACGTTATGGGCGAAGTGGAGGGCCGAATGTGCGTCCTCATCGACGACATGATCGACACGGCAGGGACGATTTGTGCTGCGGCCGACATTCTTCTCGCGAAGGGCGCCACCGAAGTGTGGGCGATGGCCACCCACGCGGTGCTGTCCGATCCGGCCGTCGACAGGCTCAAGAACTCGGCGATATCTCGTGTCGTCGTGACAGACACGCTGCCGCTGCCGTCGGAGAAGCAGATCGACAAGATCGAAGTTGTCTCGATAGCCCCGGTGGTCGCTCACTGCATCGAGGCTGTATTCTCCGACCAGTCGGTGTCGCAGATATTCGGCGGTGAGAACCAGACCTGACGGTCGGCGACCGTTGCTAGACTCGCAGCTTTCCGAACCACCGTAGGAGCAAGTCGACCAATGCCAGAGATAACCCTTGTAGCCGAGCCGGGCCGCGCAACCGGGTCAGCCGAATCCCGCCGCCTCCGGGCAGCTGGTCGCATCCCGGCCGTCGTATACGGCCACGGCGGGGAAGGTGCTGCGGTTTCCGTCGACGGTAAGGACCTTCGACACGCTCTGTCGGGCGAGTCGGGAACGAACCAGCTCCTCGACCTGCGAGTCGGCGATACGTCGCATCTCGCACTAGCGAGGATGATCCAGCGCCACCCCGTTCGCCACACGGTGACCCACGTCGACTTCCAGGTCGTACGCCGGGACGAGATCGTCGGGGCGGAGGTCCCGATCATCCTCATCGGGGAATCCGACTCGATCAAGGCAGCCCGCGCCACGATCGAGCAGGCGCTCACGACCTTGGCGGTGCGCGCGAACCCGGCAAAGATTCCCGTGTCGGTGGAGATCGACTTGACTGCCCTGGAGCCGGGCGGTGTGATCCGCGTCGACGACATTTCGCTGCCCGACGGAGTGACGGTCGACGTCCCTGGCGACGAGGTAGTCGTACTGGCCTCTAGTGGGGAAATCGGCGAAGTTGGCGACAGCGGCGAGACCGGCGACGCGGAAGAGGGCGCTTCGGGTCCCGGGGAAGGCTGACCTTTGGTGCCGGCCTTCCGTCCGGCAAGAACGGGAACTCCTGCTGACCTTCTGGCGGTCGGCCTAGGCAACCCAGGGCCAGAGTTCGAGGCTACGTTGCACAACGTAGGTGCCGATGTCGCGGCGCTCCTCGCTGCCCGTCGCGGTGCGTCCCTCAAGATGAGCCGCGAACATGCCCGTACCGCCGAGGTCCTTGTCGGCAACGACGGCCGTGACCTGCGCCTAGCGTTGGCGTTCCCGCAGACCTATATGAACGACTCGGGAAGAGCAGTCGCCCTACTCGTGCGTCGCTTCGGGATCGACAGCTTGGATCGTCTTGTGGTCGTCCACGACGAGCTGGACCTGCCCGTCGGAGCGGTGCGGGTCAAGATGGGCGGCGGCCTCGCGGGCCACAACGGCCTGAGGTCGATCAAGGCGCATCTGCACTCGCAGGACTTCGCGAGAGTCCGCATCGGGATCGGCAAGCCACCTGGTGGAAAGGAAAGAGGCGCCGAGCACGTCCTCCGGGTCCCCGCCAAGAAGGTGCGGGCCGAACTTCAAGTGAGCATCGAAGTAGCGGCCGATGCCGTAGAGTGCATCCTCCGGGCCGGTGTCGCCGCGGCCCAGAACCTCTTCAATGCCCAAAGTGACTGACCTCGCCCCGTCGTTGCGCGGCGGCGGCCCACTCGGCCCCCTCGCCCCGCTGCTTCACGCAGACCGTGACGACGACACTTTCTCAGAGATACTCGAGCGGCCAGGTTCGGTGGTGAGCGTCCCGGAGGCGGGGCGTGCCTTCGTGATAGCAGCTCTCGCCGCGGCGGCAGTCGGCCGGCTGTTCCTGGTCGCGACCCCGACCCAGGCAGAGGCTGAACGCCTCGCCGTTGACCTTGAAGCATTCCTCGGCAGCGACAGGGTGGACGTGTGCCCCGCATGGGAGACGCTCCCGCTCGAACGGGTGAGCCCCGGAATCGAGACGATGGGCCGGCGGGTGCGCACCATGTGGCACTTGCGGTCGTGGGGTTCGGGGCGCCCGTCGACGCCGCCACGCTCGTCGACGCCGCCACGCTCGTCGACGCCGCCACGCTCGTCGACGCCGCCACGCTCGACGCCTACGCACGCCGGACCGAGGGTCGTCGTCGCCCCAATCAGGTCTCTGCTGCAGCGGCTCGGGCCCCACGTCGAAGACACCGCCCCTGTGGTCGTAGCGAAAGGTGACAGCGTCGATCTCGGCGAGCTGGTCGGGCGCCTGGTCGGTCTCGGCTACCGCCGTGAGTACCAGGTCGAGCACCGCGGTGAGGTGGCCGTCAGAGGGTCGATCATCGACGTGTTCGGATCGACCGCCGACGTGCCGGTACGAATCGACTTGTGGGGCGACGAGGTCGACAGGCTGAGCGAGTTCTCGGTCGGCGATCAGAGGTCCACCGTCGACGTGGAGTCCGTCGAGCTGTTCGCGTGCAGGGAGCTACGCCCGAGCGACGAGATCAGGGCCCGCGCGCGGGAGCTCGTCAGGGACGCCCCGTGGGGCGCGGCGCAGCTCGAGCGCCTGGGTGAGGGCCACTTCTTCGACGGAATGGAGTCGTGGCTCGGATGGCTCGCGGACGACGAGCATCTCCTCGCCGACCTGCTATCCGACGACAGCGTCGTCGTGCTGGTCGACCCGCGCAGGATGCGTGACCGGGCCACGGACCTCGTGGCCGAGGAGGATTCCCTGGTGTCTGCCTTGGCGAACACATGGGGGGTCGACCACGAAGGCCTTCCACGCCTGCACCTGCCCTTCGACCGGCTTCTCGCCCGAACAAACGCTCCCACCTGGAGCGTGACCTCAGCGCCCGAGGGGCCCGACACCGAGGTAATAGCCGCCTCGGGATGGGACCCGGTCGTCGGGGGTGGCGAGCGTCTCGTCGCGCAGCTGCGGGACTTTCAGGCGGAGGGCTACCGGATCGCGGTCTGCGCCGACGGGCAGGCGAGCGGCGCCCGACTGGCGGACCTTCTATCGAGCCACGGGGTCGCCGTGACCGCTGGCGATCCGCCGGGACGCCGCGACGATCGCCGTGCCAACGTGGTCGTTACGGGATTCGAACGCGGGTTCTTCTCGCGCCAGTTCCGCGTCGCCGTGCTCGCCGAGAGCGACGTTTCTGGGAGGAGACGAACTCACAGACGGCCCCGGCCGAGAGCCCGCAACTCGGAGACCTTCTTCGACGACCTGCACAGCGGATCACTGGTCGTCCACCACCAGCACGGCGTGGGCCGTTTCGCCGGGATGGTTCGCCGCTCGATAGGCGGCGTGGAGCGCGACTACCTCCTTCTCGAGTACAAAGGCGGCGACAAGCTCTACGTCCCCTCGGATCAGGTCGACCTGCTCCGCCCCTACAGCGGGGGCGAAAGCCCGACCCTGAACCGCCTGAACGGGGCGGAGTGGCAGCGGACGAAGTCGAAGGTGCGCTCGGCGGTCCGCGAGATAGCGCAGGAGCTCGTCGTGCTCTACCAGAAGCGGATCACCTCTCCCGGACACGCATTCGGACCCGACACGCCATGGCAGGCCGAGGTCGAGGAGGCCTTCCCTTACCAGGAGACGCCGGACCAGCTGACCGCGATCGACGAGGTCAAGTCCGACATGGAACGGTCGAGCCCGATGGACCGCCTCGTCTGCGGGGATGTCGGTTTCGGCAAAACCGAGATAGCACTACGCGCAGCTTTCAAAGCGGTGCAGGACGGGATGCAGGTCGCTGTTCTAGTACCGACGACGCTTCTCGCTTCCCAGCACTACCAGACTTTCAGCGAACGCTTCTCCGGCTACCCGCTTCGAGTGGAGATGCTCTCGCGGTTTCTCACGGCGGCCCAGGCGAAGGAGGTCACGGACGGCTTGGCCTCTGGAAGCGTCGACGTCGTCATCGGCACCCACAAGCTCCTCTCAGGCGACGTCAAGTTCAAAGCCCTCGGCCTGCTCGTCGTCGACGAGGAGCAGCGTTTCGGGGTTCACCACAAGGAGTCGATCAAGAAGCTGCGCGCTGACGTGGACGTCCTCACTCTCACAGCGACCCCGATCCCGCGTACGTTGGAAATGAGCCTCACCGGCATCCGGGACCTCACCCTTCTCCACACGCCTCCCGCGGACCGCCAGCCGATCCTCACCTACGTCGGCGAGCACGACGACCGCGCCGTGGCCGAGGCTATCCGACGTGAGCTGCTGCGCGAAGGTCAGGTGTTCTATGTCCACAACAGGGTGGCCGACATCGACCGGGTCGCGGCGGAGCTACGGGCGATGGTCCCCGAAGCGCGGGTAGCTACCGCTCACGGCCAGATGGACGAGGGGGCGCTCGAGAAGGTCGTGCTCGACTTCTGGGAGGGATCCTACGACGTGCTCGTCTGCACGACGATCATCGAGTCGGGTATTGACATGCCGACCGTCAACACTCTGGTC
>JAKBBS010000175.1 GCA_021808425.1 Actinomycetes bacterium | reverse complement strand
CCTGGGACGCCGGACCGGCGACCCCGGTTAGCGACAGGCCGACCTCCGCCCCAAAGAGTTTCGCGACGCCAACCGCCATCTCTATCGCGGCTTCTTCGCTCACCACAGGCCCATCCGACACGCCGAGTAGCGCGTGCTTGGCCGACGAGGCATACACGACTGCGCCACCTCGAAACACGTCGCTCGCCCCGGGAACCGCGGTGAGGCGGCTTCCTACCAGTCCGCCGGTGAGCGATTCGGCCACGGAAAGGCCGAGATTGCGCTCCCGCATCAGCTCGATGACGGCGGCCTCCATGTTGACATCGTCGACGCCGAACACTGCGGGCCCGAGGACGGCACGCACCTCCCGCTCCTCGGCATCGATCAGCCGCTCGGCCTCGTCCGCGCTCGGCGCCTTGGCGGTGATGCGAACTTTCAGACCCTCGATGCCGCTGGCAAGGAACGCTATGGTCGGGGCCGGCCTTCCCGCGAGGCGAGCCTCGTCTAGGGCCGCCATACGCCCGGTGAGCACCTCGTCGAGAGCCGACTCGGCCATGCCCCAGGTCCGCAGGGTTCGGCTTCGGATGGCCGCGCTTTCCCCTGAGCGCTCGACGAGATCAGGTAGGACGGCTCTCGTGATCATCTCGCGCATCTCGTGAGGGACGCCCGGGACCGCGTATATGCTCCGGTCCCCCATCCGGCATATCAGCCCCGGCGCGGTGCCACGCTGCTGCTCGATGACGGTGGCCCCCCGGGGCACCTCGGCCTGGCGGAGATTGTTCGCCGTCATGACCCGACCCCTCGCTCCGAACATGGCTTCGATTCGCACGGCCACGTCGTCGTCGAGTTCGAGGGGAACGCCTAGGACGTCTGCAATCGCCTCGCGGGTTATGTCGTCCTTGGTGGGACCGAGTCCGCCGCAGCAGATGACCGCCTCGCTTCGCGCAAGAGCCGCGCGAAGGCATCCGACGATGCGCCCGAGATTGTCCCCGACCTTCGTCTGGTAGAACGAGTCGATGCCGCTCGCGGCGAGCTGCTCGCCTATCCAAGCGGAGTTCGTGTCCACAACCTGGCCGAGGAGAAGCTCCGTCCCAATCGCAAGGACTTCGACTCGGGTCACGGCGCGGGGATATCTCCGGTTGCGTCGCCGAGAGGGCCGCTGCGAGCTACCGGCACGTTGTGGCTGTCGAGCAGGTACTGCGCGCCGCTCAGCACGGCGAGACCGGCCGAGACCCACAGGACGTCTCTGCCTACCCACAGGTCGTGGCGTCCGAGGAGAGGTACGAGCACCAGGGTTACCGCGAGGTCCTGGGTGGCAGTCTTCAGCTTCGCTAGCGGTCGTGCTGGCACCGATACGCCGTGGCGGGCGACAAGGGAGCGGTAGACGCTGATGAGCAGCTCCCGCCCAGCGATAACAACTACCGGCGTAACCGGCACCAACCCGGCGGATACAAGCGCCGCGAGCGCACCGATGACGAGAACCTTGTCGGCGAGAGGGTCGAGGAACGCGCCCGAGTTGGTCGTGCCCTGCCTTCGAGCCACCCAACCGTCGAGGAAGTCGGTGCTCGCTATCGCGACCCACACGACTGCAGACCACCACGACACTCCCAGGTCGATGATCAGCACGAGGATCAGCGGAGTTGCGAGGATCCGCGCAACAGTGATGGCGTTGGCGGGGGTGGCGAGAGCCGATGATTCGAAGCGACCGTCCTTGCGAACGGCCATCAGCCGACCCACCCGGCCTGCAGGTCGGTCCCGACCGCGCCGGTCACGTGTACGTCGGCCCATGTGCCAGACGCTCTGTCGGCCGGCACGTTGATTATTCCGTCGATCTCAGGTGCTTCACGGTGGCTGCGGGCGATCCCCGGCGAGTCGACGAGCACCCGCATCTTCTCACCGACGAGCTCGAGGCGACGCCTGGCCGTGATCCGATCCTGAAGTTCCTGGCACTCTCCGAGGCGCTCGGCGACGACATGCTCCTCGACCTGGTCGGAAAGCTTCGCTGCGTAAGTGCCGTCCTCCTTCGAGTAGGCGAAGAACCCGGCCCAGTCCAGCTGAGCATCCTCGAGGAACTCCAAGAGGGCTTCGTGGTCCTCCTCGGTCTCCCCGGGATATCCGACGATAAAAGACGACCGCAGCGCCGCGTCAGGAAAGCGCTCCCTGATCCGCCCAATACGCTCCATGAAACGGTCCCCACTCCCGAAGCGGCGCATGCGGCGCAAGTGCGCACGCGAAACATGCTGCAAGGAGAGATCGAAGTACGCGCATCCGGCCTCGCCTATCACGTCTATAAGACCGTCAGTCAACTCGGAAGGGTACAGGTATAGAAGTCGCACGCGCGGGGCCCGCTCCCCAGCCGCACGCACAAGGCGCTCGATAGGCCGCTCGACCCGGCGCCGGTTCAACGATAGGTCGTCGTCGCGAACGTTGCCATCTCCAGCTCCCCGGCTCTGGTCACGTCCGTAGGAAGCGAGATCCTGAGCGACGAGCACAACCTCCTCGACGTGAAGCTGGTCGATCTCGTCGAGGATCGCAGCGAAAGGCCGGGAGCGCTGGCGGCCCCGAAACGACGGGATAGCGCAGAAACCGCAGCGTCGGTCGCAGCCCTCCGCCACCTTGACGTATGCCCACGGCGACTTCTGAGCGGGCCTCGGAAGGTTCAGCAAGTCGAACGACGGCCTCTTGGCCGACGTCGGCAACTCGACCTGTGACCAGCCAATGCCCAACGGCCCGGCAGCTGGCCGAAGCACCGGCTGGGCGACCGGCTCGCCGAAGCCGGCTACCACGTCTACTTCAGGGAACGCATCGGCAAGCTCCGCTCCGTAACGCTCAGCCATGCAGCCGGTGACAGCGAGGCGCGCCCCGCTCCGGCGCGTTTGAGCGAGATCGAGGATTACCTCGATAGACTCCTTGCGAGCCGCTTCTATAAAAGCGCACGTGTTGACGACGACCAAGTCGGCGTCGCCAGGGAGTTCGGCGGGTCTGTAGCCGTCCGCCTCGAGCAGACCGCTCAGCTTCTCGGAGTCAACTTGGTTCTTCGGGCACCCAAGTGTCTCCAGCCAGTATTTCATCGCCAGGCCAGCCTAGGCGACCCACCGGCTTTGAGCGTCAGAGCCGCCGGGACAGACAGTGTCCCTACTTCTTGACGCCGAGCATCCTGTTCATCTTCGTCGAGCACACCGGGCAGGTGCCCTGAGCGGCAAGCCGTCCGTTGGCCAGCGTGACTTCCTGACCCTCGAACTGGCGCTTCTCCTTGCACTTGACGCAGTAGCCCTCGTATGTAGCCATCGGTATAGCTCCTCCTTGCTCGGTTACGGACTCGATCAACCTAGCGTGCCGGCTAAGCCGCCACGGTGATACCAGCGAGATCCGCCGACAACGTTACGCAGTCACCAGGCACGCCGTGTTCATCCATGAGGCCTTCCGCCCGGTCCCGGACCTCCTCACATGTGTCCTCATGGCAGACGCCGATGAGCGTCGTACCGGCACCCGACCAGAACGACGTGATCGCTCCGGCCCTTCGCAGCCCCTCCAGAATCGACGGTGCCTCGGGGAACAGCGCCGAGCGGGCCGTCTGATGCAGCCGGTCATCGCCCGCAGCTGCTAAGAGCTGGCGGTGGTCCGCGAGGCCGGCGACGAGCAGGCCCATCCGGCCCAGGTTGAACACGGCGTCGTCGCGCCCGGTGAGCACGTCGAGCGCGCCACGGGCGTCGCGAGTGAGAAGGAGTTGGTCGGGTATCGCCGCAACGAAGCGAAGCGCGGGGTCGAGCGCGAGCCGTCGCCAGACCGGCTTGCCGTCCACGGTGGCGGCCGCGACCAGCCCGCCGAAGCACGAGGCGGCGGAGTTCTCCGGGTGGCCGTCGACCGCGACGCCCCACAGCAACGGATCGTCGGCGCCCGCGGCCGCTGCGGCCGCGACCGCGAGCGCCGCCGACGATCCGAGGCCGCGGCCGATCGGGATCTCGGAGTGCACCCGGATCCGCAGCCGGTCGGTACCCGTGACTTTCAAGGCTACCTGTGCCGCCAGATGGGTTTCGTCGTTCGGGAGATCCTCACCCTCTCCCGTTGTGATGACCTCCAGATGCTCCGCTGCGGTCACCTCGACGTCGACGTAGCGGTCCAGGGCCAGCGCCAGAACGTCGAATCCTGGGCCCAGGTTGGCGGACGACGCGGGGACACGGGCTCTCATATAGCGGCGAATGATAGAGCTATCCGCAGGACACGACGAACACCCCGCTCGGGCGCAGGTCGGCGGATCATTCTCCCTGTTCGGTGAGATTCTCCAACTCTTCGACGCTCATGAGCACCGACCTCGCCTTGGAACCTTCGGAGGGCCCGACTATCCCTCGCTGCTCGAGGAGGTCCATGAGCCTCCCGGCCCGGGCGAAACCGACCCGAAGCTTGCGTTGGAGCATCGAGGTGGATCCGAGCTGGGAGCGCACGACGAGGTCACGCGCAGCGTCTAGGAGGTCGTCTCCCTCCTCGCCGATCCCAAGCGCGCTCGCCGACGGACCGTCGTCTGAGCCTTCGACGCCGTCGACGTAACGGGGCTCGGATTGGCGCCGCCAGTGCGCGACGACCTTACGTACCTCGTCCTCGTCGACCCACGCCCCCTGAATCCTTCGAGCGACGCTCGACGACGCGGTCAGCAGCAGCATGTCGCCTTTGCCTATCAGTCGTTCGGCGCCGGGTTGGTCGAGTATGACCCGGCTGTCAGCAAGCGACGACACAGCGAAAGCGAGGCGCGACGGCACGTTCGCTTTGATCACCCCGGTGATCACGTCCACCGAAGGCCTCTGGGTCGCAATGACGAGGTGGATCCCTACAGCTCGCGCCATTTGGGCTATCCGGCAGATGGACTCCTCCACGTCTCGTGCGGCGACCATCATCAAGTCGTTCAGCTCGTCGACTACAACGAGGATAAAAGGGAGGCGTTCGTAGCGGGCGACCGGGTCGCCGCTGGCGTTGAGGCCTCCCGGCCCACCGGCTTGGAGGTCGCCCCTGTCGAAGGCGTCGTTGTAGCCGGTGATGTCCCGGACCCCTACCTCCGCCAGCAGGTCGTATCGTCGCTCCATCTCGTGGACCGCCCACGCCAAAGCGTTCGCTGCTTTTTTCGGGTTCGTCACGACGCCGGTCAGCAGGTGCGGCAGGTTGTTGTACTGGCCGAGCTCCACCCGTTTCGGGTCGACGAGGATGAGCCTGACCTGGTCGGGGGTCGCCCTCACCAGGATCGACGTGATGAGCGAGTTGATGCACGACGACTTCCCGGCGCCGGTGGCTCCGGCGATCAGGATGTGCGGCATCGTGGCAAGGTTCTCCAAGACGGGCCGGCCCGCGATGTCTCGACCCATCGCGACTTCCAAGGGATGAGTCGCCCGTTTCGCCTCGGCGGACGACAGTATGTCTCCGACCGCGACCAGCTGGCGCTGACGGTTCGGCACTTCCACTCCGATCGCGGACTTGCCGGGGATAGGCGCAAGTATCCGGACGTCGGCGGCCGCCATCGCGTAGGCGATGTCACGCTGGAGGTTCGTGACTTTTGCCACCTTCACGCCGGCTCCGAGCTCCAACTCGTAGCGGGTGACGGTCGGACCGACGGTCATGCCGACAAGCCGGGTTTCGACCCCGTGGGCCGCGAGCGCCTCTTCGAGAGTACGGCCGGCAGCCTCGATCTGCTTGCGGTCGATCTCGGTCGCCTTCGAGCGCTTGAGGAGGGCGACAGGCGGGAGCCGCCAAGTTCCGGGCTCTGCTGCAGGCCCCAGATTGATCGAAAGCTGTTCGGGATCCTCCGAGACCGGCTGTGGCGGAGGAAGATTTATCGGGACGTCCCGCTTCGCCTCCGTGAGATCGATCGGCGCCTGGTCGCCTTCGGCGGGGTTGGCGGCTTTCGCCCTCCTCGATTTGCGTCCCGGGGCATCGACCGCGCCGTCGCTTTCGGCGTCGTAGAGCGACGCCTTGACGGCCGGTCCGCTCGGGTGACGGTCGTGGGCCTGCAGGCGCCGGGAGCGGCCAGGCACGCTGGCTATCCACTTCCCCGCCGCGCTCGCACCATGGCCGGCGACCCCGACAAGCGTCGCGAGGAGCCCGATGGCGCTCCTTGCGGGAGTCCCTGTGGTGATCAACAGACCGATGACCGCCATGACAGCGAGCACGAGGGCGCTCCCGGCAGATCCGAGTCCGGCGCGAAGAGGGCCGGCCACGCCCATACCGAACAGGCCGCCCGACGAGCGAAGCGCCGCGACGTCACCGTTCCAGTGCGCGACCGGCGAAGCTAGATCCATGATCGCCGCGCCCACGGTGGCGACGATCACAGCTCCGACGGCGACCCGCACCGGGGCGCGCACGGCCGGCTCGCCCGGAGGAGGTCCGGGTCTGTCGCGTCGAGGGTGCACCTCGCGGATGAGCACCCACCCGACAGCTGCGATGAGGAACGGCAGCGTTATCCGAGCCCAGCCGAAGCCGTCGGCTGCGGCGTGACCGAGAGCCGCCCCCGCAGGACCGGCCACGTTTCCGGCGAAGATCGCCAACCCGGCTAAGGCAGCGACGAGCAGAAGGACGAGGCCCCACACGTCGTCAGCCTGGCGGCCTATCAACCGGGACAACTTCGGCGGTCGCAAAGCAGACGCCGCGCCGGGCGCGACGCGTGAAGAAGTACGGGACTTTGCCGGCTTCCGGCTAGATGGTCGCCGCCTTGGGGGACGGCGGGTTGCAGTTGTCACGGCAAGGCGACTTTAACACCGCCCATCCCCGACTTCGGGTATCAGACCTCGGTGA
>JAKBBS010000174.1 GCA_021808425.1 Actinomycetes bacterium | reverse complement strand
GCTGTCCCATCACGCTTGCCGGCCAAAGCCCGGACGGCACCCCGGTGGCCGCAAGCGAGCTGCGACGCATGACTGACCAGGTCATGTCCGCGATAGCAGCCATGTCGGGCCAGGAACAGGTAGGAGCATACGCGAGGCACGACCGGGAGCGCCTGTCCGCACCGGGTTCGGAGGCCGAACCCCTCCTCGTGGCAGCCGAAACCCCTGGATAGCTCCGCTACGGCCGAAATCCGATCGGCCCTTTGACATTTTGCTATTGACGGCGGCGCGAAGCGAGGCTGAGCTTAAAGAAGGAGCTAAGGAAATCTCTGAGGAGGAGAACAAAATGTCAAAGGTCGCCGCGCGCTCCATGCGTCTGCTCGCCGACTGGAAGGCGGCTGACGGGGCGAGCGCCTGGTGGGATCTTGGCTCGGAGGGAGAGCCTGTGTCGTCGCGAGCCACGGGCGGCACCGGAGCTGAAGATTCCGCCGTCGGATGCTACGAGCCAGTAGCCGTTCCCGTCGGGGGTGGCTGCCATCCCGACGATCGGCTTCGCGAGTACCGGAGGTTGGGGTAGGACGCTAACGGCGAGCGCAGCGGCCGCCAAGGGTGCCTTTATCCAAGAGTTACAACGCGGCCGGCCGCGACGTGAACGAACCATCACCCGAGCTGTCGAACCCGCTATGTCGTTACTTGACCGATTTCACCACTTTCACGTGATCGCGCGGGGCCTGTTTGTCGCAGGCGACTACAAAAGCGTCAGCTGCTCTACCCGTGACATCCTCACGCTGAGCGGCTCCCACGAGCTCGAAGCGCTTCGATCGCTGCGCCGGACTTGAAGACGGTCGATGTGAAGGCTTCGCCGCGCTCCGTTGGCGTCACAGACCGCGAAGCTTCCGTCACGTTCGAGTCCGAGGACACTGCCGGCGTGCCAGCGGCCACCGGGGGTCGGCTGCCATCTGACCTCCTCGCCGGCACTTACACCGGTAGCGCTTAGCGAGTCCCGCCCGGCGACGGTACCCGCCCGCTCAGTTCGTGACTGTCGTGTGCTTGAACTCATTGAGCTCCGGCCATCCTGATACCAGGTCTAGGACACGTTCGATCGTGCGTATCGCCAAGTCTGGGTCGCCTTGGGGGCCGCGCATGAGGCGGACGAACACAGCTTGGCGGTCCACGACGAACGTCGGCACCCCGAAGACTTCCAGTTCGTCCGACGCTTTCGTGTGCTCCGCTTTGAGGGTCTGAAGCGGCCAGCCTGCCTTGACCTCGCCGAGCACGCTCGCGCCGTCGACGCCGGCCCGGTCAAGCACTTTACCGACGATCGAGGGGTCGCGAAGATCGAGCGCCTCATCGTGGCGGGCCGAGAACAGGGCCCGGTGGACGTTTCGGAACGACTCCGGCAGGCGGTCCCTGACGACGATCCCGGCCAGGTTGGGAAGCATCCCCGGATAGCGATCCGGTTCCTCCCAAACAGGAGTCTGGCCTTCCTCGACGTGACTCTGATCCAGCGAGAACCCCCAGAAGCCGACGTTCCAGTTAGCGCCGGCCTCGAGGCCAGTCAGCAGGTGGTCGTGCGCTATTCGGGCAAACGGGCAGCGGTAATCCCAGGTGACAGCGAAACTTAGGGCCATGCCTTAGCCAACCCCGTAGTCGTGTTGCTCATTCCTCGGCGCCCTCATTCTTCGACGGGGACAAGCTTGCGCAGAGTCTCTCCCAAGACGACTCCCGTCAGTACGCCGCCGATGACGTCGGATGTGTGGTGGATGCGTACGTGGATCCTGCTTGCTGCTACTACGACAGCGAGCGCGTAATAGATCGGCCAGGCCTGGTCGTCGTCGCGTAGCAAGGCGGCGCCGAAGAACGCTGCAGCGGCATGGCCGCTCGGGAAGCTACTTGTTCGCGGTTGACGCAAATGCAAAGGTCGTGGGCCCAAGTGGACTGGACGACTTCGCCGGAACAGCAGTTTGACCGGCCCGTTGACGACGACGGACTCGACGGCGAGGCCGACAGCTACCCGGGTGAAGCGCCTCTTCCACGCCGCTCCGCGTTGAGCGCGCCGGGCGGCTTGGACCCCCGCCAAGGCGAGCCAAACGACCCCGTGGTCGCCCACCGCACTCGCGCTGTACATGATCACGTCGAGCACACGGCTCGACCGCAAACGCTCGTCAAAGAAGATGTCTACCGTACTGTCAAGAGGCTCAAAGGCGCGTGGGATCGGGATTGTCAGCATGGTCCTCATATTTAGGTGTGTGGGATCGATTTGTCGGTGCGTGTCTGGAGGAGCTCGAGGCTTCCGCCGACCGCAGGGCAGAACTGTCTGTATGAGCAGTAGGAGCAAAGCCTTCCGGGTTTCGGCCGGAAGTCTTCCCGGTTGCAGGCTGACACGACCGCCGTCCACAGGGCCCCCGTCTGTCGTTGTAGGGCAAGTACGGACTGCTCGGACGGCGTGGCCGATATCGCCAGAGGTTCACGAAGGTGAAGCAGCTGTACCCGGTCGGGGCGTCGACCTAGCACCGCCTGGCAGAGGAAGGCGTAGAAGTGGACACCGCCGAGTTTCGACTGCTCGAAGTTGGCAGACGGGGCTCGGCCGGTCTTGTAGTCGGTGACGACCAGCTCGGCGCCATCGAGCTCCAGACGGTCGATTATCCCCGAGAGTCGTAGCGATCCGACCTGGGCGGACATGCGAAGCTCGGTCCCGAGCACGCGCACCTCGTTCGGGTCCTCGAGGCGAAAGTAGTTGTCTATCAGCCCAACGGCGTCCTCGACGAAATCGGCCCGCTGCACGTCTGAAAGGGCTAGATCACGGTACTCGTCGCCGTCAAGAACTTCGCTCACTGCAGCGGTCAGCTTGCGTACGGCGGAGTCTCGAGTGCGATTAGGCGGGTCCTCCTCCCACATGAGCAGTTCCAGGGCCCGATGCACAAGGGTGCCTTTGGCTGCATAAGGCGAAGGCGGTTCCCGGAGACGGTCGATGTTCGACAGACGAAACGCGAGGGCGCAGTCCTTGAAAGCGGTCACTTTCGACGGCGACAGGGAGGTCGGTATCGGCAAGGCCATTAGAGCGCAGCCTGGCCAGTCTTAAGGCGAGTAGAGCAGGGACTGGGCAAACGCCTGGCCAACAGCGCGTGGGGCGGTCATCGGCCCGAAATGATCAAGCGAGTCGAACACCTCGAAGCGCCCGGAAGGTATCCGCGAGGCGATCGCCTCGGCCCACAACCCGACGGGATCGCCACCTTTCCTGCCGGCGAACACAGTGACCTTTGCCTTGACATCTCCTAGCAGGTCCCAGGTGGGGCTCGACGGTGCCATCTCGAACACCGCCGCCTCGTCCTCGGGCTTGCAAGCGAGGCTGACCGACCCGTCGGGTTCGTCTATGAAGCCGTATCGCACGTAGTCATCCAAGGCGGCGGGCTCGAAGGCGGAGAAAGGTGGCTTCGAACGGTAATTCTCGAGAGCCGCATCCCGCGACGCGAACGTCGCCCGCCGCTTCCTTGCAAGTGTCGCCAGCGACACCGGGCCACGCGTCTCGGCGGAGGCGTCGCCGGTCGGCGCGGCCTCTAGTCGATGCGGAGGAACGACTACCGGCTCATAGCAGCATATGGAGGCGAAAGTGCCGGGGGAACGAGCTTCGGCGAGTAGCACCACCCCGCCGCCTAGTGAATGGCCACCCGCGCACCACCCGTCGCCGCCGATAGTTTCGACGACTTGGAGCAGGTCGGAAGCGAATAGATCCCACGCGAAGCGGCCGTCCGACAGCCGAGCGGACGATCCGTGCCCTCTCTGGTCGAGCGCCCATACGCTGAAATGATCGGTGAGCTCTGATGCGACGGTCGACCAACAGCGTCCGTGGAAGCCGGTGGCGTGCGCAAGCATCAGGGGCGGCCCGTCGCCGCCAAGGTGGTGCACAGCAAGATCGAAGCCGGACGATCCCTTCACCAGTGTTGTCGCCGCTTTCACCGTCGCCAACCTAGACGATCGCGTTCTAGTCGTCGCGGCTTCAACTCCTCGCGGCGGGGACGTACTGGTCAAGCTTCGCGAGAGGAGGCCGGCCAACTCCCTAGCGTTGTCGACGGGGGCCGCTCCGGCGGCGTTGTCCATGATCACGTGAACTTCGCTGGCGGAGCTGGCGAGGTCGTCGATGGTCGAAACCCATGCTTCGAGCTCGGCCGGGCTGTAGCGGTGAGCCGACCGTCCCCGGTTGCCTGCCGGATCAGGCGTTCCTGTGAACCTTATGAAAGCCAGATCTGAGGTGCCTGCGATCGAGCCGCCTCGAACCCCCGGCTCTTGGGGTGGGGCGGCCGTGCACGCCAAGGCGAGGTCACGTTCCTCCAGCCAATCCAGGAGCCCGTCGCGTTCCGCCGTCGGATACCACCCGGTACCTGGGACGTCGACTACCACACGGAACCCTTCGAGGTGGGCTGCGGCACGCTCCAAAGCATCAAGATTCGCCGGCCGAGGCGAGAACCACGCCGGATAGCGCAAGACGACCGCCCCTAGGCGCCCTGCATCGAATAGGGGAAGGAGTGCGTAGCGGAACCGCTCAAAGCATTCGTCGAGCACCTCGGCCGGCAGGTGGCTTGCGTACAGCCGCCGGGTGTCCTTGAACCGGGGGAGGATCGCGTCCTGCAAGTCCGGCCACAGCGAATCGTGGACAGCGGCACCGTAAGTGAGAAGCGACCAGGCGCATACGTCGAAGACGAATCCGTCGACGGAGCGCTCCGCCCACTTCGAGGTAACCTCTCTCGTCGGCGGGTAACGATATGTCGTGGTGACCTCGCAGACCGAAAACTCAGATGAATAGAAACGGAGCCTCTCCGCTGCGCCCATCGACTTGCTCGGATAGAACGTCCCTGCCCGCACGAGCCGTTTGTCCGCCCACGAAGCAGTCCCGAAAAGGATCCTCGAGTCCCCGACGTGCACGGCCGCGAAGTCGGCTCGCCCTCCGTCTGGCGACCGGCCAGCCGGCTCGGCGGAGATTCCCGCTGGCCCCTCGAATGCGCTCACATCGCAAGGCTAGGTTGGCGGTGTGACCAACCGGGCGGATCCAACCAGATGGGGGGTGTCGACAGGCTTCCATGATGTAGGCGGCGGATGGCACGAAGCCTCCCAGGAGGCGGTAAGCGCCGTGCTCCACTCGATGGGGGCTGATACAGGTGAACCGCCGCCGCCGCTCGCGGTCACAGTGAGAACCGACCACGAGCTGCCGTCCTTGGGTTCGGGTGTCGTCGACTTGGAGGACGGGTCGCAAATCGAAGTTGGCGACGGTCCCCTCCCTGTCCATTTGCCAACCGGATATCACCACTTCAGTCCAAACGGCAAGGACCCCTACCCGCTCATCGTCAGCCCGGGAACGGTAGCGGACCCCGAACGAAGGCAGTGGGGTTTCGCCGTCCAGCTCTACGCAGCGAGGTCACGTCGCAGCTGGGGTATCGGCGACCTAGCCGATCTCGCTCGGCTATCCAGGTGGTCACGAAGCCTTGGCGCGACTTTCGCGATGGTGAACCCGCTTCACGCTCCGAGCCCGGGAGCTCGAATCGAGCCGAGCCCCTACTATCCGGGCAGCCGCAGCTTCAGGAATCCGCTGTATCTGGCCGTCGACGAGGTCCCGGGATGCGGCGGTATCGCCGAAGTGGCTGAGTCTGCTGAACGCGCCATGCGCCTCAACTCCGATCGGCGGATCGACCACAACCAAGTCTGGGAGGCGAAGTCGAAAGCGCTGGAGGCGATCTTCGCTGCGCGGGATGGGTACGCGACGGACGCTTCGCTGCAGGCATACATTGACCACCAAGGGGCGGACCTCGCCCTGTACGCCACCTTCTGCGCTCTAACCGAACGCTACGGCACGGCATGGCGGGAATGGCCGGAACACCTTCAGACGCCGGCGGGGGCCTATGCAGACGAGTCGGTGAAAGAGGCGGACTTCGCTCGCCGTGTCAGATTCCACAGCTGGCTGCAGTGGCTGCTGGACGACCAGCTCGCTAACGCCGCCGCTGACCTTGGCGTGGTCGCCGACTTGGCGGTGGGAGTGGACCCGAACGGCGCAGACGCCTGGCTGTATCGTGAAAGCTTCGTCGAAAACGCAAGGGTCGGTGCGCCTCCCGACGAGTTCAACACTTTGGGACAAGACTGGGGACTCGCCCCGTTCGACCCATGGAGGCTGAGAAGCAGCGGCTACCGCCCGTGGATCAGCGCCTTGCGGGCAACTTTCGGGCATGCGAAGGGCATCCGCATCGACCACATCATGGGGTTGTGGCGCCTCTTTTGGATTCCGGCCGGGCATTCCGCCACCGACGGGCTTTACGTCCGCTACCCACACGACGACCTGCTCAACATCCTTTCGTTGGAGGCCGAACGCGCCGGGGCCTTCGTGGTCGGCGAGGATCTCGGCACCGTCGAGGAAGGTGTACGAGAAGAGCTCGCATCTCGCCGGATTCTCTCGTACCGGCTTTGGTGGTTCGAGGACGCACGAACCGAAGCGTGGCCGGAGTTATCAATGGGGGCGGTGAGCACGCACGACCTGCCGACCGTCGCTGGGGTGCTGAGCGGATCGGATCTAGAAGCGCAACGCGAGATAGGTGCCCGTCCGAACGAGGAATCGTCCGCCCGGCTGCTTGGAAGAGTCCGCGAAGTCGCCGGGACCGGCGAGGCGGTTACAGCCGAGGCGGCGATTGCCGCTGTCTACGCCGATCTGGGTCGGGCTCCGTGCAGACTTCTCACAGCGACGATGGACGACTTGGCATCGGTAGAGGAGCGGGCGAACATGCCGGGCTCTACCCAAGAC
>JAKBBS010000173.1 GCA_021808425.1 Actinomycetes bacterium | reverse complement strand
ACCCGCAGTCCCGAACAACGCTCCGACACCCGAACCAAAGCAGTTGTTCCTCTCGTGGGGTCGCCTTGCGAGCAAGACGATCGCCACAGCATTGACCCCGATCCTCGAAGCGAAGTTGCCGGGAGTCCTTACGTGATCTGGGAGACCGCTGCAGCATAGGGGCGTGGCCAGCTCGTCATTCCGATGTTCGTGGACATCAAACCGAGCGCAGTTCCGGGTCCGTTGGCGAGCGAGGTACAAGGTATTCGCCTCGAGGATCCTCCCGATCTCACACGGGCAATCGCACGACTCCAACGTCACTTCGACATCGTCGCAGAGGCAGAGCTCACCGAGGACGAATGGGCCTCGCTGGAAGCGGCCGTGCACGCCGTGGCCGTCCTTGCCGAGGAGCAGCGTGGTGCGGATCTCGGACGCGAGGAGGCGGCGACAGCGCCTGAGGCATCTGGCGGAGCGTAACCTGCACTCCCCATATGCCCCGTCGCGAGCTGCCGATCTACCACTGCGGACCGACGAGCCGGCACCAGCCGCCTGACGCGGAACAACCCGACGTGATCCTCCGAGTCGCGATCGCCGCACCGAATGTCCTGCCGGTCCCCTACGCTCCAGAGGGAATCAGCCGGCTCCGCGGCGAGAGTCGAGAGCAGGCCGTCACCAGCGCGCTCAGAGCATCACCAGTCACAGCCTGACTTCAGAACCAACGCGACACGTGGCATCGCCAGGATGATCCGGCCCGCAAACCCTACGGAAACGGCTATCACGACCTTTGCGAGTACCGCTTCCTGCCGACGTGGCCGCCCTCTGTTTCGCGGCGACCTGCGATCCAAGCGCGTCTCGCCGTGGCGACGGGGACGCTCAAGCTGTAGCCGAAAGAGACGGACGGCGTGACCGTGATTCAAGTGGCGTGCGACCTGATGCTCAGTCTCTTGGAACTGGACCACAAACGAATGGTCGGGGCGCTCCGACACGGCCAAGGAGGTCTCACGGCCGAGATCATCGGACCTGATGGAGCCGAGCGTTACCACCAGACCCCCCCCTGACACTCAGCTTGTCCGCCACGGTGCGCTCTTCCGGCTTCAAGCCGAAGCCGCCGATGGCTGGCTATGCGTCCACTCCGATTATCGGCGCGGATCCAAGGGCCTGCTGATGGACGGGCTGATGGACCGCTTTCGCGGAGATTTCGGCGACTTGATGATCGAAGTGCTCCCCTGTCAGCTGGCGGCAGCCTTTCGCGAAGCGGTGGAACACGATCGGGTGCAGAAGCTGAAACTCGTACGTATGGATTCTCCCACCGATCGGGCCACTGAAGCTCTCAACAAATGGGTACGCCGAAATGCAAACGCCAGGCTCGAACTGGACATCATGAGCACTGCCCGACTGTTGCCAGCCTTGATCCAGCAACGCCTCGGTGGCGATCACGACTCGATCACCACCATCCTTGAGTTCAACGGTATCCACTTCGACCAGGCCAAGGTAGAGGTCGAACTGGCGGACGGGGCGGCGAGGACCTTCAACATCGAGCGCCCCGAGAGCGGCCACCCGCTGACGGAGGATCTGTCCGGACTCGACCTTCGCGATGGAGACCCGACCGAGGCCAGTCTCTTCGCCGCGCTTCGAGCCGTGCTCGCGGATGTCACTGGCTGATCCTACGATCGCGTCATGGCCACGGGTGACCTCAAACCTGATCCCCGCCCGATCATCTCGGCGCATCACCGGACCTACATAAACGTCGCCACCGGCCAGCGGCGATGGCAGGACTACGCCCTCCTCGATGGCGTTCCCGTAGTGATCGCTGCCCTGCTTCTGTGGAAGAACGGTTGACCTCGCCACGGTGGCCAGCGTCGGCTTGCTGACGGTTTCAGCCCTCTTGAGTGCCTTTCTGTTCGGCCTCATGCTCCAGGGAGCCGATCGGGCGGCGACTTGGGCCGACAGCGCCCCCGAGCGAGGGCGTGCCACCTCGGACCACGCCACGTATCTGGCCGAGCTGGCAGCCAACGCCGGGTACGCGTCACTGGTCAGCATCCTTACTTCTGTTGCCTTCGTGGTCGCAAGCACGAGTCACGGCTGGGTCCTTCGAGTCGCAGCCGCGCTCGGGTTGGGGCTCGGCTCACACCTTGTTCTCACCCTCTTGATGGTCATGAAGCGGGTCTTCAACCTCACCCTCCAGCGTCTCCGAATCGCACGGACCACGGGGGCGAGCCCACGCGATCACCCCCCCCGGCCCGAGTCCCATCAAGCGGGTCTCGTAGTCCGTCAACTGGGGCGACACCCGGTAGCAGCTTTCGGTTTTTTCGATTTTTGCTATCATGGAGGATATGAAGCCGGCCAGCCGAGCTCCCGGCGAACCTTCGACCGCCACCGTCGACCACGGGCGTGACGAGGACGTCGTCTTCCCTCCCGAGGACCTCGACCAGCTCCTCGACCTCGCCCGTTTCTTAGAGGGCCACACCGAGCCAGGCCTGCTTCTCGGCCCTGACGGCGAGCAGATCCCGCTGCCGGCCGAGGTCTACCGCGTCCTGCGCCAGGTGGTCGACGTCATGCGTCAGGGGAAGGCCACTCTTGTCGCGCCCCAAGGCCTGCTCCTCACTACCCAGGAGGCAGCCGATTTCCTCGGGATCAGCCGCCCCACCCTCGTCAAGCTGCTCGAAGACGGCGCCATCGCCTTCGAGAAGCCGAACCGCCACCGCCGAGTCCGTCTCCAAGACCTCATCGACTTCCAACACCGCCGCCGCACGGAGCGTCGAGCTGTCCTGGACCAGCTCACCGAGGAAGCCGGCGAGCTCGGGCTCTACGACCGCACACGAGCCGACTACTGACGGAGCGCTGCGGGCAGCTCGCCGGCGTCGGGCCCGCCCGGCCACCGACGAGTGACCTGGTGGCTCGCTATGCAGTGGTCCTCGACGCGTGCTTCCTCGTGCCCATCGCACTCGCCGACACGCTGCTACGGCTCGCCGAACGCGATCTCTACCGGCCGCTGTGGAGCGCTCGGATCGTCGCCGAGGCCACCGACGCCATCGTTGACATCCATCCCGAGATCCCACCCGAGCGAGTCCGAGCCCGGTTCGCTGCCATGGACGACGCCTTCGAAGACGCCAGCGTCGAGGGATGGGAGACCCTGGAGCACTCCGTGACGCTCCCCGACATTGACGACCGCCATGTCGTCGCCGCCGCTCTCGGCGGCCGGGCCGATGCCATCGTCACGGCAAACGTCGGCGGCTATCCAAAGCGGATGCTCAAGCCGCTCGACATCGAACTCGTCCACCCCGACGACCTTCCTGTTCCGCCTCGGATCCACGCCGACGACGCCGCCCGGCGCACCATGGTGCTCCTCAACGCGCCGAGCGGGATCGTGGTGCTCACCGACGAGGACGACAGGTGAGGCTTCGCGCCCAGTAGCCGGAGGAGCTTCGGGCCCAGCACGCCACACGAGCGACCCGACGAGCCCGAGATTGTGCCGTGAGCCGGCAACTTCTCGGCCATCCTATTGAGTACGGCATTGCCCCATGCTGCGGTAGGGCTGCGTAGGGCAGACCGCGGAATGATGCGCGCCTTCCGCCCGCGCCGATCCACGCGAAAGCCCAGCGTGCGGCTCCTGTGACACCGGGATCTCGTGCATGGGGCTGCGTAGGGCAAGGTGATCAACAGTCGATAATCAGGTCGATAAACCCTGTGGACAACCCCGTGGGAATGCCACGAAACAGTATGACAGATCAGGGCAGTCGGCCCGAAAGGTGCGAAGAATCAAAGCACAGGGTGAACCTGCGCAGAGAGTTCTCGAGCCCTGGCGCGTCCACACTGATCCCGCCGAGCTGGTCGCCTTGACCCTCCGTAACCTCGACACCCACTGAAGCGGACTCTGGCGACGCCGGTACTCGGTCGGTGAGATCCGTGATGAGCGCGAAAACACTGACTGGCGCAAAACTGGTCCTTCACCCGACTAGTCCTCGTAGCCCCGCAGTTGATCGGTCAGAGCGCGCCTGCTGATGCTGCTTGGTACATGCTGCGGATCGTCGGAGCGAATCCGAGTTCGCGAGCGAGGGTGCCGTCGAGGTGGCCGTTCCATGGGTTCTCTAGGGGCTTGTTCGACTCGGGGTAGTTGGCGCCGACGACCCGTGCGATCTCGGCGACCGTCGCGGGGGCGTCATCGGTGAGGTTGACGACTTTGCTGTCCATTGCGCCGTCGAGAGCGAGGAGGATGGCGACGGCGATGTCGCGGTGGTGGATGAGGCTGAGGGTCGCGGCAGGGTGCCAGTTCCAGCTTCCGAGCAGTTCGGGCGCTGATTGGAGGTGCCCGTCTCCGTCGCCATACACGAACGCGAACCGCAGGATGCTCCAGGTGAGCCCGCTCTCACGAAGGGATTGCTCGGCGGTGACTTTGCTTGCCGGGTACGGCATCGGCGCGGTCGTCGGGTCGTCCTCACGGGCGGGATGTGGGAGGTCTGCAGCGTAGACCAGGCCGGTGCTGGCCATGATTACGCGGGCGTTTGGCGCGTGTTCCGAAACAGCGGTGATGAGGTTGGCGGTGCCGTCGATGTTCGCGCGAGTGATGTCCTGCGGGTCTGGCGTGCGGAGGACCGCCGCGAGGTGGATCACGGCGTCGACGCCGGTGACGGCAGCGGGCAAGGTCGGCGGGTTGAGGAGGTCACCCTTGACGATGACGACGCCATCGGGCACGGTCTTGCCCGGCCGGACGAGGGCCCGCACGTCGACATCAGCGTCGATGAGGCGCTTCACGAGGCGGGTGCCGACGAGGCCGGTGGCCCCGGTAATGAGAACGGTCATTGGGATGTTCCTTTCGAGAGGAGGTCATTGAGTCGTGCCGTGCCGGTGCTAAGGACCCGGACGGTGGTGGCCAGGTCTTCGTCAGAGATGCCGTCGAACGCGGTACGGAGGATGAGCTCGATCGGGTCGGGAAGTCGCTCCCATAGTTCACGGCCGTCGTGAGCAAGGGTCAGAACCTTCTGGCGGTGATCACGCTGGTCGGGACGCTGCTCGACCAGCCCCTTGCGGGCCAGCACGGCGACAACGCCGGAGAGAGTCGCCCGCTCGATCCGCAGCAGGCGAACCAGATCACGTTGCGAGGTCGGGCCGGTGTTCGCGAGTTCATAAAGCACGTACCACTGCGTAGGGCCGAGATCGAATGGGCGCAGCACGGACTCCATCACGGCGCGGGACGCGAAGTGATACTTCTTGGCCCACGCGCCGGCTGACTGGTGTTTGGGATCCACAGGTTTGTTAGGCACCTGACAATTATAGCAAGGTGCCTAACAAAATGCCAGCCAGACCTGTGACCCTGTGGACCCACAGCGCGACGAGCAGCGGGGCGATCACGCCGTCACGGGCCGCCCGCGCCGACGGCTTGCGGGCCTTGGCGTCGTAGTAGGTGGAGGGGCGACCTGCAGCGCCTCGTTGATCGGCTCGACCCCCCATCGACACCCACCGGAGCGCCGATCGCGGTGGGTGTCGATGAAGTCGACTACCTGCTGCGTCGGCGGTCGAGCTCCGCCCCGAAGAAACTCGCCGCGGCCACCAAGATGTCATTCGAGCGGAGCAGCTCCTTCACCTCCTTGCGCAGCCCGATCAGCTCGTCGTGCTCGGCGGTCGTGACTCCTGTCCGTCGCCCGCCGTCGACCTCAGCCTGCTTGACCCAGGTGCGCAGCGACTCGACTCCTACACCGAGCTGACGGGCGACCCGGCCGACCACCCCGTGATCGTTCGGGTCCTGGCCCTGCAGGTCGACGACCATCCGCACGGCCCGCTCCTTCAGCTCCGGCGGGTACCGCTTCTGGGTTGGCTTCTCTGATGCCATGCTCCATCCTCGCTTCCAAGGTATGGAGCCTCCGGGATACCCAGCCCGTATCAAGACGAGCTGGTGCACGGCGTGGAGATGGGAGGCGATGGGCCCACTCTGCGAGGCTGAGCGGGCGGGGCTGCGCGGACGGTCGGCCCGTCCGGGCGACCGCGGCGTCGGGGAGCGGAGCGTCGAGGCCCTCGGTCGGTTCGAAGCCGGGCGGGAACAGTCCGTTGGCTCGGGCGGCACCTGCCGCTTCGCCGAGTTCTTCGAGCTCGACACGGGAATGATCACCGGCCTTCAGCTCCAGTTCGACCCGAAACGCTAGATCGAGCTCGGCGGCCACTGACCACCACCTCGCGTCTGGGCACGCTCCCCGGATCGCCATCGCCTCCCTCGAGCCCACGCCTCACCCAAGGTCGTCCAGCCAGCCGCGCACCGTGTCGTGATGCGCCGCCCACGCCGACCACGACGTCTGCGCCAATCGCTCGATCGTCGAGGGGCGAATCGCCGCCGGCGCAGCGGCGACGTCGGAAATCGTGATCGCGTAGCCCGCCGGACGGGGCTCCAGCACCGGGTAGTCGCGCCCCACCCACAGTCCAATCCGCGCACGGCGTTGGAGCCCCGTGGCGCCGCGCTCCAGCCCCGAGCACAGGCTCATCAAGTGCACAGCCACCGACTGGACGTTGCGACGGTCAGTGTTCGTGGCGTGCTGGACCGCGAAGCTGTCCACCAGATCCTGGACGATGCCGATCGATCCCTCACCCGTGAGACGGCTCTTCCACTCCTCGAGCGAGCAGTACCGCTCCCAGCAGCCCGAGGCTGACCGCATGTACGGGTGGCTCGGGCCCTCGCCACCGGGCACCATCGCCCCGCATCCGACACAGCGCACCTCAACCATCGGGCAACGGCTTTCTCACGTCAGCCAGCATGCCCCCGCCGGCCCATGATCGCGTGGCCGTCGCCTCGGTCCCTCCCAACCTGC
>JAKBBS010000172.1 GCA_021808425.1 Actinomycetes bacterium | reverse complement strand
CGGGTAGCGTGTTGGCCGATGACTGCAACAGGTCAAGGCCCCCGGGCGAGTTGAGACAGCTTTACAAGCTGTTCAGGCTGATCGCGTTGGTAGCGAGCGCGTCGGCGCTTATCGCAGGCACGATCGCCGCTGTCGCTGTAGTCGCCAGCCGGACCTACCACGGAAGCGCCAGCGCCACAGAGATCCCGCTCCCTCCGCTAACCAGCCAGCTCCAGCTCGGCTCGACCGTCTACGCCGCCGACCACAAGACGGTGCTCGCGGTGCTTCGTGGCCCGGAGCTTCGCGAGCCGGTCGCGCTTTCGGCGGTGTCTAAGGAGCTCGTCACGGCGGTCCTCGACACAGAGGATCACGGCTTTTACGTCCATGGCGGCTTCGACCTGCGCTCTATCGCCCGCGCGGCAGTCCACGACGTCTCCGGGCAGGGCCTGCAGGGCGGCTCGACGATCGCGCAGCAGCTCGTCAAGCAGGTGTATCTCACGCCGTCGCAGACGCTCAACAGGAAAATTCGCGAAGTGGTGCTAGCTGACCGCCTCGAGCGCGAGTACAGCCGCAACGCGATTCTCCAGGCGTACCTGAACACCATCTACCTCGGCAACGGCGCCTACGGCATCCAGGCCGCGGCGCAGACCTACTTCTCGGAGCCGGCCAGCTCGCTCGACCTAGCCCAGTCGGCGCTTCTCGCCGGGATGATCCAGGACCCGAACGGCTACGACCCGATCCTCAACCCTGCGGCGGCGCGCATCCGCCGCTCCGAGGTACTGGCGCGCATGGTCTACTACAACGACATAACCCAGGCGCAGGCGACCGCCGCCAACCAGGTGCCGCTTCCGGGGGCGAGCCCGCCGCCGGCCACGCAGACCGGCGTCACCAACTACTACGTTCTCCAGGTGAAGAACGAGCTTCTCGGTCCCGGCAGCCCTCTGGGTGCGACCTACGCGGAGCGCTACGCGGCGCTCTTCGAGAGCGGACTCAAGATCTACACGAACATGGTCCCCTCTGCCCAGGCGGCGGCGCTGTCAGCTGTCGCGGCGAACACCCCGGCGAACAGTGTCGGCTTCGAGGAGGGCCTCGCCTCCATCAACCCGTCGAACGGGGCCGTCGAGGCGCTCGTCGGCGGTAGCGGGGCGGCAGCGTCGCAGTTCAACGTGATGACCCAGGCGCAGCGCCAGCCTGGTTCGGGATTCAAGCTGTTCACCCTCCTCGCAGCGCTCGAGCAGGGCTATTCTGTCAACGACACTGTCGATAGTCAGAGCCCGTGCTATATCTCGTTTCCAGGCAACAACAGCCTCCTCAAGACGCCGATCAACAACGACACCGGCGCCGGCGGCGGAGTCATAACGGTGGTGGACGCGACAGCGAACTCGGTGAACTGCGCCTACATGCGCCTCGCGCGCCAGGTCGGGCTCGCAAACGTCGTGTCGATGGCGCAGCGTATGGGGATCAGCGAAGTGACAGCAGCGGACGCATTTATCCCCTCGATGGTCATCGGCGCCATAGCGGTTCACCCGATCGAGATGGCAGACGCGTACGCAACGCTCGCAAACAACGGCGTTTACCACCCCCCGTCGTTCATCTCGACGATCGTGGACCGTTCGGGTGCTGTCATCTTCAAAGGCGACCAGCCGGGGAAGCGGATTTTCTCCAAGCAGATCGCCGCGGAGGCTGACGTGGCTTTCCGGGCTGTCGTCCAGTACGGGACCGGTACCGGGGCTGCTCTAGGCAATCGACCGGTGGCCGGCAAGACGGGGACGACGTCGAACAACGTCGACGCGTGGTTCAACGGGTTCACCCCGCAGCTGGCGACTACCGTGTGGATGGGCGCCCTCAAAGGAGAGATACCGATCATCATCAACGGACTCACTGTCTACGGAGCAAACTACCCTGCGAGCACCTGGCACGACTACAGCGCGGCGGTGCTTTCGGGCCAGCCGGTCGAGAACTTTCCCACGCCCGACCCGTCGCTTGTGCCTGCAAGCGTCTACGTGACTTCCCCGGCTCTTGTCGCTGCTGATGTCAAAGACCACAACTACGTCGCCCCGCCGCCGCCCCCGACGACGATCCCGGTGGCGACGACCGCCCCGACCAGCACGGCCACGACGCTTCCTGAAACTTCCGTCCCTACAGGTTCGACCGGGGCAGGCGCGACGACCGGCGGGGCGCCAGGAGGCGGCGGAACTGGTGCCGGAACTGGTGCCGGAACTGGCGCCGGAGCGACGCCGGGTGGCCCGGCAGGCGGCGGGCCTTCCGGGGCAGCCCCGCAAGGAAACGGCTGACGAGGTCGTGGCCTCCGACGCCGAGCAGGGCGGCCATTCCGGCGAGCTTCTAGCGCTTCAAGACATCGACAGCGAGATCGACGCCGTCGTTCACAGACGCCGCCACCTGCCCGAAAGGGCCCGGGTCGACGCGGACGTGTCGAGGATCGATTCGATGCGAAGCGATGCTGCGACGCTTCGATCCGAGCTAGGCGGTCTTCGTGAAAAACAGGCCGCCTTCGAAAAGGAGCTCGCATCAAGCGAGCAGCGCCGCTCGGCTATCGAAAAGCGGATGTTCTCCGCCCAGACGACCTCGACGCGTGACCTTCAGGCGATGCAGGCGGAGGCCGGTTCGCTCCAGGCGAAAGCCTCCGACCTCGAAGACGAGATCCTCGCCCTTCTCGAGGCCACAGACGCTGCGGCTGGGCGCCTCGGCGAGCTCGACTCGTCGATCGCGACCGCCGGCGAAGCCCTCCTCGTGGCGGCCAAGGAGCTGGACGAGGCGGAAAAGACCATCGACGGCCAGCTTTCCCGTCTGCGTGCGTCGCGCGTGGGAGCGAAAGCGGCGCTGCCGGAGCCTCTGCTCGCCCGCTACGAGCGGCTTCGCTCAAGGCTCGGCGGTGTGGCGGTGTCGCGTGTCGTCGGGCGACGCTGCAGCGGCTGTCATTTGACCTTGTCGGCCGTGGAGCTCGAGCAGGTCCGCCACGCCGCCGCGGGCGACGTGTACGCCTGCGAGCAGTGCTCGAGGATGCTCGTCGTCGACCGGTCAGGGGAGTAGCCTCCCAGGCGTGCTGTTCGTCGTTCGCCACGGGCGCACCGCGCATAACGCCGGTGGTCTCCTGCTAGGCCGGACTGACAGTCCCCTCGACGACCTCGGCGTACGCCAGGCGCAGGCGCTCGGCGGCGTCGCCGAGCTTGCCGGCGCGAGCCGTGTCGTGTCGAGCCCGCTGTCACGGGCGCTCGAAACAGCGAAAGCTCTCGGGCCGCCGGTGACCGTCGACGAACGTTGGCGCGAGATCGACTACGGAGCCTTCGAGGGGTTGCCCGTCGGCGACGCCGGCGACCTTTGGGATCGCTGGGCGACGGACCTGGCGCACCGCCCGCCCGGCGGGGAGTCGCTTCGCGACGTCGGGGAGCGGGTCCGCTCCGCGTGTGTCGAACTTTGGGCGCAGGCCCGCGACGTCGACGTTGTGGTTGTCAGCCACGTGTCGCCTATCAAGGTCGCCGTCGCGTGGGCTCTCGGCGTCGGCGACGAGATCTGCTGGCGTACCCATCTAGACACGGCCTCGATCAGCGTGATCGCGCCGGGGCGCAGCGGGGCTACGCTGCGCGGGTTCAACCTGACGGGACATCTCCGCGACCGGTAGCAGCGGCTAGGGTAGGGCGGGTCGGCAGTTTTCGGTCTGGGAGGTAGACGGATGCGGGTAGTTGTGGATTTCGACCGCTGCGAGAGCAACGCGTTGTGCATGGCCGAAGCGCCCGAAGTCTTCGAGGTGCGAGACGACGACTTTCTCTACGTCCTCGACGAGAACCCGCCGGAGGAACTGCGTGCGAAGGTGGAGCTTGCAGTGGCGCGCTGCCCGAAGCAGGCGATCACCCTCGAGGGTTGATAGAGGCGAGCACGTCGAGGTAGAAGGCGAGTTCCGCCGTGTACACGGCGACGATCGTCTCCGCTTTTCGAAACCCGTGCTGTTCGCCTTCGAAAGCTAGGTAGTCGACGCGCCGCCCCCGCTCTCGCAGTGCGTCGCAGATCGCCTGTGACTGCGCCGGGGGAACGACCTTGTCGTCAAGTCCCTGGAAGACGATGAGCGGGCTCGTGATGCGCTCCGCTTTGTAGAGAGGCGAACGGCTGCGATAGAGCGCAGCGTCCTCGGGCCACGGCCCGATGAGCGAGTCGAGGTAGCGCTCCTCGAACTTGTGGGTGTCGGTGGCGAGGCGCTCCAGGTCCGCGACGCCGTAGAGGCTCGCCCCGGCAGCGAAAGTGCCCCCCGCCGCGAGAGCGGCCAGCGTCGTGAGGCCGCCGGCGCTCGACCCTCTTATGAAAGCTTTCGACGGGTCGGCGAGACCGAGGCGCCCCAGCTCGCCGACCGCAGCGGCGCAATCCGCTACGTCGGCGTCACCCCACGAGCCTTTCAGGCGGTCCCTGTAAGCCCGGCCGTAGCCGCTGCTGCCCCTGTAGTCAACGTCCGCGACGACGAAGCCTCGCGTCGTCCAATACTGCACCGACAGGTTCAAAAGCCGTGACGCCTGCGACGTCGGGCCTCCGTGGATGACGACGAGGACCGGCGGCAGCTCCCCGGGAGGTCCCTCGAATTCCTCCGACGTCGGCAGGTAGACGACGGCGTGAGCCGTTTCGGGTCCGTCCGGGCCGGGGGTAGGGAACTCGACTGCTGTCGGCGTCGAGAGGAACCCTTCGGGGAAGGTGATCTCCCGGGAGCGGGCGAGGACGCGATGCGATCCGTCGGCGTCGATGCGAACGACGCACGAGGCGAGGCTCGGCGATCCCGCCACGCACACCACTCCGTCGCCGCAGGATTGAAGCGACGAGAAGGAGGTAAAAGGAAGACCTCCCAGCTCCACGACCCCTCCGCCCGGCTCCTCCTCCCATCCGATCGCCCGCCCCGCCGGGGTCGTCCAGGTCGCCACCAGCCGCCCGGAAGCGTCGAAGGTGTAGTCGGAGTTTCCGAACACCCAGTCCGGTTCGCCTACCTCGGCTTCGAAAGCCGTCAACGCCCGTGACGTCTCGCTGTACACGTTCCACCAGCCGCTTCGATCCGACAGGTAGTGAAGCACCCCTCCGGGCGACCACCTCGGTTGGGTTACCGACTCGCCCGGACCTCCCGAGACGAGGCTCGCCTCGCCGAGGGTTACAGCACCGTCCGACCCCGCGATGTGCGACCCCGCGATGTGCGACCCTGCCATGTGCGACACTGCCATGTCGGCCACCCACAGACGTGTCGAATCCCACGGCATGTCAGGATGATCCCAGGTGATCCACGCCAGGCGCCCGCCGTCGGGGGACACCCTCGGGGCGGAGAAGAAGTCGTGGCCGCTCGCGAGCGTGACTGGCTCGGAGCCTTCCGAAAGCCACCCGTCCGGCGCCCACAGCGGTACTGCCACCAGGTCGTTCACCACCCCCGACGGGTCGTGTCGCTCACGGACACAAACGACAGCCGCACCGTCGGCAGTGATGGCAGGGTCCGCGAAGCGCACCTGGCGGCCGTCGACGGCGGGAGTTAGCGGCCTGGTGCGCCCTGACGGTCCGTGCATCGCCCAGAGGCGCTGGTCCTCGAAGTTCGAGTACACGACGAGGGGATCCCAGCCGGACGGGTCCCACACGGCGTGGCATCTGCCGCCGTACTCGTGGACGAGGGTCCGTACCGACACTCCGGGTGGGGTCTCGTCGCGAGCAGGTTCCGACGCGTCGGCGCGACGTGACACTATGACGGCCCGGCCGGCTTCGGTCGGGCGGGACTCCACCCACCAGACGCGGCCGCCGGCGGCGGACACCGACGAGAAGCTGACAGCGCCAGCGACGAGCATCTCCGCGTCGATGGGCGACTTCCAGGTTCCGAAGTCGGCGACGGTCTTCATAGCGTGGAACTTTAGAGGTGATCTACTGTTGTGCTGTGACCGAAGTTGATTACGGAGGTCCCGCCTCCGACGCCGTCCAAGTCCATCTCAACGCCGTAGCGGAGAGGGGAGGCGAGCTGGCGTTCTCCAGCCCGTCGAAGCGGTTGCGCTATGACACGTCGCGCTTCAAAGGGGCGACGGGCCGCAACTGGTATGAGATAGACCCGTCGTTGCAGTTCCTCATGGCGATGCACCTAGAGCCGTCCGAGCTTGAGTGGGCGACGCCGCACCTAAAGCGCGTCGGGGCGCTCATGGGAGGGCCGGTGTCGGAGTACGCGGAGCGGACCGACCGGGCACCGGCGTACCTGGAGAGATACGACCGTTGGGGCCATGAGACCGCCGAGGTGATCCTCCCGGAAAGTTTCGTCGCCTCGCAGGCGGCGGTGCTCGCCGACAACCTGAGCTCCCCGGCGTTCGCCGCCCAAGCAAGGCAGGCGGGGGTCAACCCGGCGCCGCTCGCCGCCGCATGGAGCTACCTTCTCGACCAGGCGGACATCGGCATGACGTGCGCTTTGGGGACCGGCGGGGACATGGTCATCAGGATGGCGGAGTCTTTCGCCCCGCCCGACGTGCTCGCCAGGGTACGCGAACTGTTCGCCGGCGGGGACAACTCGGGGGCGGCGGGGCAGATGTTTACCGAACGCGCCGGGGGATCGGACCTGGGGGCGTTGGAGACCACAGCGACCCACGTGTCGGGCGACACGTGGCGCATCGACGGGATCAAGTGGTTCGTCTCGAACGTGCACGCCTCGGCCTTCGTTGCGTTGGCGAAGATAGAAGGCGGCGTCGACGGGGTGCGGGGTGTGATGCCGTTCCTGGTCCTCTCCGAGCGTCGCGATGGGAGCCGCAACGGGATACGTATCCGCAGGCTCAAGGACAAGCTCGGGACCAAGTCGGTGC
>JAKBBS010000171.1 GCA_021808425.1 Actinomycetes bacterium | reverse complement strand
CAACCAGATCATGCTGGGCGATGCCGGCGCAATCGCCTTTATTGGGTCGCATCCCGACAGGTGGCGGCGCAGGAGGCGGATCACGTGCTCGTGGGTGACTATCGCCACGATGCTTCCGTGGCGAAGTTCCGGCTTGATGACGTCCCACCAGTACGGCATCACCCGCGCCTTGAGGTCGAGCACCGACTCGCCGTCTGGAAGCAGTGCATCAGGGACGCCCCCGTAGAGCGGGTCGTAGCGGGGGTGGCGGAAATCACTGTGATCAAGCTGAGGCGGGCGATGGTCTTCAGTGTGCTTGAAGGCACGCACTGCGTTCCGGCCGATCATGTCCACCATCTCGCTACGGGTCAGACCTTCCAGTGCCCCTCCGTGGCGCTCGTTGAGCCGCCACGTGACATGCACAGCGGTGCGGGGAAGGGCGAGCTCAGCCGCGACGATCGCTGCGGAGCGTCGCGCCCGCAAAAGCATGCTGGTGTGCAAGGAGTCGACCCGGATCCCAGCGGCGGCGATCCTGTGACCGGCTCGGCGAACCTCGAGCACCCCGGCGGGACTCACGTCGACATCCTGCCAGCCCGCCCAACGCCCCGAGACGTTGAACTCGCTGGTCCCATGGCGCATGAGCACGATCGGGCCGATCAAGGTAGCGGGCGCCGGAGCAAGTGGCATGAATATGAGTGTGACGCAACGATCCTGAAGCCTTGCTGCGGCGACGCTGCGAAGCGCTCTCAGACTCTGCGCCTAGTCAACCGGCGACCAGGTAGTGTTCGTCGGTCATGAAACTCCTTGTCGTCGAAGACGAGGCACGCCTGGCCCGGATCTTGCGGCGCGGGTTCGAGGAGCAAGGTTACGCGGTCGACCTAGCTGACAAGGGTCCCGACGCCGTTTGGCTTGCGACAGAGAACGACTACGCGGCGGTGATCCTCGACGTGATGCTGCCTGGCTTTGATGGGTTTGAAGTCTGCCGTCGCCTGCGCGACGCCGAGCGCTGGGCGCCGATAATAATGTTGACCGCGCGTGGAGCATTTGACGACCGGGTGCAGGGCCTCGACCTGGGGGCCGACGACTACATGGTCAAACCGTTCAGTTTCGCGGAACTTTCGGCTAGAGTACGCGCCCTTGTCCGGCGGGGAAGCCAAGCGCGCCCCAACTCCCTCGACGTCGGCACGTTGCGCCTAGAGCCGTCGACTCGCCGAGTATGGCGCTCCGGCACCGAGATCTTCCTGTCCCCGAAGGAGTACGCCCTGTTGGAGCTGCTCATGCGGCACCCGGGGGAGGTTGTCACACGAACGACGATCATCGACCAGGTTTGGGACTTCGCCTACTCAGGAACCTTCAACGTGATCGAGCAGTACGTCGGCTACCTGCGCCGGAAGATCGACCGCCCCTTCGGGCGTCAGGATCTCGAAACGGTCCGCGGGGTCGGTTACCGCCTGAAGGGCGGGCCGGAGGCGTGACATGGCGTTACGCCTCCGCCTAACGGCCTTAGTGTTCTTTGCGGCGGTGCTGCTCTCGGTGGCGGGCGGCGTTCTGTTCGTCAGCGAGCTGCGACGGGGCCTCGTTTCCTCACTCGACGCGAGCCTATCCGATCGCGCCACGCTCACCGTCAAGTCTCTGGCGGACGAGAAGAGTGACAAGATAAACCTCGCCAAGAGCGTCCCTGCAGTCGCGACGCAAGGGCCGGCGCTTGCCCAGGTGCTCACGCCACCCGACCGACTCGTCGCTGCCACCCCGGCGGCGCCCACCCGGCCGTACCTCGACGCCGCCCAACTCGCCCGAGCAGAGGCAGTCCCGCAGCACCTTGTAGCAACGGCGTTAACCGCTTCCGGCCGGCTGCTCCCGCCAGTGCGGGTACTCGCTACGCGAGTTCCCGGCACCCAGCCGCTGGTTCTCGTCTTGGCCAGCCCGCTTCAAACCATCAACCAAGCCGTCACGCGCGCTCGTGACGAAGCGCTAGTGGCGGGCGCCCTAATCTGCGCCCTGGCAACCATCGGCGCTTCGCTACTGGCCAGAGCAGCGCTCGGACCGGTAGAGCGGATGCGGGCGCAAGCGGCTGCAATCTCCGCCCAGGACCACGCCGCCCGACTTCCAGTGCCAGTTCGCAACGACGAAATCGCCGCGTTAGCCACCACCTTCAACGGCCTGCTCGGGCGACTACAAGATGCGATCGCCGCCCAACGGATGTTCGTCGCGGACGCAGGGCACGAGCTTAGGACACCGTTGGCCGTGCTCGGCGCCGAGCTCGAACTCGCTGCCCAGCCGGGACGGAGCCACGAGTACCTCGTTGAAGCCGTGGCCAATGCGAGGGAGGAGACTGACCGCCTGGCACGCCTGGCACGGGACCTTCTCCTCATCGCCTGCGCAGACGAACCGGACGCCTACTTTGCTATGGAACCGACCGACCTGCAGGCCCTCATACAGCGCTCAGCTCAAGCGTGGCAGTCTCGCGCCGCGGAGCGTAGCGTCACAATCGAAGGCGATGCCCCCGCCGACGTGGTTGTCGAGCTCGATCCCGACCGACTCCGCCAGTCAATCGACAACCTCGTCGACAACGCACTGCGCTCGTCCCCCCCGGACTCCATCGTATTGATCACGGGTCGGACCGATGATGAGACCGTTCGAGTGGAGGTGACCGATAGTGGTCCCGGCTTCCCTGTCGACTTTCTCCCGCACGCCTTCGAGCGATTCCGCCGCCCAGACCAGGCACGCGGAAGCGACGATGGGGGTACCGGCTTGGGGCTCGCCATCGTGGCGGCCTTGGCAAAGGTGCACGGCGGCACGGTGACGGCCGCGAACCGGGATGGCGGAGGTGCCAGCGTCACAATCGTCCTGCCTCGCCACCCGGTCCAGCGAGGAAGCAATCAACCCCACTTTGGTACGTAACTGCGCGGGCCGTAAGCGTTTCTCCCGCACGGCGCCGCGCCCGCCTCATCCCCGTTTCGGGTAACCGAGGAAGCGACGATGCCGACGTTGCCTGCGGAGGCGGCAAGGCCGTGACGCGTATGAGCGACGGAAGATAACAGCGCGACGTCGCGATTTTCGGAGAGCGGCTCGGGAAGGCCATCGGAGGAGTAAGCGAAAGCACCCGACCCAGCCAGCAGGCAGAGATCGTGGTTCGAGGCGGGTATTGAGCCGACAGGAGGTGGCCCCTTAGACGACTCTCCGTTCGCAGGCGATCATCGCGACTGGCCGTGCGCAGCTCAGCTTCAAGGAGGCTCGATCCCCACACCGGATGGCTTACGTTTCGGCACCCATCGACCTAATCAACCCGCGAAAGCGACGCTCGAACCGCCAGAGGCCGATCGGTGATCAAAACGTCTACGTCGTCTCGTGAAAGGCTGTCTGCGACCAGCAGATCGTTGACCGTCCAAGCGACCAACTTCAAGCCAGCATTGTGGCACGCATCGGCTGCCCCACGATCCAACGCGCCCACACGGGTGTGCACCGACCAGTACCCGGTATCTACAAGTTCACGGAGACCTTCCAACGTCGGATGACTCTCGCATAGGTGGCCTACCAGTCGAGTCGACGCAACAGCGAGGACACCATCGGTTGCATCCTTAGAAAACGACGAGACGACCAACTGTCGGCCAGGTTCGACGACAATATCCTCAAGGGCGGCTGCCAGCTCAGAACCGGTACCGCGCGCGACGCCTCGGGTCACGGCCGGCGCTACTTTGAGTTCGATGTTGAGCGAGGCGACTTGGGCGACCGCTACCGCCTCGGCCAAGCTCGATAGGTGCGGCACCTGACGTCGACACAAGGCATCGATCCTCCCGAATGGAGTATCGCGATCATGGGTAACGACGAACTCGTGGTCAGCGGTGATCCAGGTATCGGTTTCTATCCCGTCGATTCCATTCGCCGACGCCAGGTTGAAGGCGTCGAGGGAGTTCTCCTTTGGGGCCGCCTCGACGTCGACGTTACCCCGGTGGGACCACACGGCGGTTGCGGGCATGCCTAGTCAATCCCCGACATGAGGCCACGGACAAACCAACGCTGCATTGCGATCACTACTATCACGGGCGGCACCAATGCCACCAGCGACAAGGCCATGACCAGGTCCCATTGTGGTATCGCGAAGCTCTGGGCCGCGCTGATCAGACCTTTGACCCCCATTACGATGGTCGCTCGCTTCTGGCTCGAGGCCACGAGCAAAGGCCAGAGATACTGGTTCCAGCCGTAGATGAACTCGAGAACCGCAAGTGCTGCAACCATCGGTCGCGCTAGGGGCATCACCACCGAAACCAAGAAGCGCAGCGGTCCGACACCATCCAGACGGGCGGCATCGGCGAGTTCGAGCGGAAAAGTACGGAAGAACTGTCGGAGTAAGAACACCGCAGTCGCCGAAGCCACCAAGGGGAATATGAGGCCTACCTGCGTGTTGAGCAAGCCCAGATTCGCCGTCACCTTGTAGGTCGGAAAGAACCGGACCTCTATGGGCATCATCAGTGTGACGAAGATTAGCCAGAACATGACCATCCGGCCCGGGAAACGGAAGAAGGCGACGGCGTACGCTGCCGGTATTGAAAGTGCAAGCTTGAGGACGGTGACGGATACAGCCATCACGGCCGAGTTCAGGAGCATCGTGGTAAGTGTCGGGCTGTCGGGGACGCCTCCGGATGCCAGCGTGGATATGTTCGTACCGAGTTGGCCTGCCGGAAAAATGGGTACCCCTCTCAGCAAGTCTGATGCAGAGTGCGTCGAGACCACGAAGGCGAAGTAGATCGGCAGGGCGAACACTGCCGCTGCGAGGACGAGTCCGCCGTGGCGCACAGACGAGCTAAGGCGGCGGCGGGTCACCGGTAGTGTGCCCGTCGGTTAAGTACCCGGAACTGCACTGCGAGCAGAGCTGCAGCAATCATGAACAGGAGCACGGTCTCAGCTCCAGCCAAGCCGACATCACCGTTCTGGAAGCCATCCCGGTAAAGCGCATAGACCAAAGTGGTGGTCGACCCACCGGGGCCTCCCTGGGTCACCACGTCGATCACGGCGAAGCTTCCGAACAATGCAGCCAAGACATCCATGACTGCCACGAATACTGTTGTTGGCCCAAGGAGTGGGAACACTATTCGCCAGAAACGGGCCAGCGGCCCCGCTCCATCCACCGTAGCGGCCTCGACCAACGTCTGCGGGATGGCCTGAAGGCCCGCCGAGAAGAACACAAAGTCGTACGCGGTTTGCTGCCACACCGTCATAGTGACCACGAGAGCGAACGCTTGCGTTCCCGACAGTGCAAAATTCCAGTGAATACCCAAGCTGGACAACACTCTGGCGCCAGGACCGATACGCGGTTCGAACAGGAAAAGCCACAGTGCCCCGGCCACCGCACCGGGTACCGCGTATGTCCAGATGAAAAGGGTGCGATAGACGCTCTTAAGTCGACCAGTTTGCTCAACCTGCACCGCAAGCACGAGGCTGATCGCCATCGAAGCCACCGTAGTTGCCGCCGTGAACAGGGCGGTCACCTCAAAGGCTTGGAGGTAACCGCTCTGTAGAGCCGCTTTGAAATTTGCTAGTCCTGCGAATCGAGCACCCAACCCGAAAGCGTTCGACTCCCGCAACGACTCCTCGACAGCCTTGATCGACGGCCACAAGAAGAACACGGCGACGATCGCCAGTTCGGGCAGCATCAGGAGGAAAGGGAGCAGCCGATTCGGATATACCGCTCCCGCCGGCGCCACTCGTGAGCGGTGGCGCCGGACAGGGCGGCTTGTCGGCGTAGGGGCCGGACGCCGTTCGTCTAGCCTGCTTCCGCTAGCCCCCATACTGGGCGGCGAACTGGTTCAAGATAGCGTCGCCTTGCTTCTGTGCCGTCGCTAGCGCCTGACTCGCCGTCTGCTTGCCCGACAGTACCTCGGCTATGGCAGAAGCCTCGGCTTGGCGGATCTGCGGCAGGTACCCAAGGCGGATGCCGCGGGAATTCGGCGTCGGTGGCTTGTTGTTGAGCTCGCTCACCGCCACTTGGTCGTTCGGGTGGGTCTTGTAGAAGTTCTGAGATGCGAGCAGTTGAGACCCGGCCGGAGTAACCGGAACGTATCCGGTGTGGGAAGCCCAGTCGGCCTGTCCGGCAGCGGACATCAAGTACGCCAGGAACTTGGCGTCACCCGGATATGTGTTGGCCGGAGCCCCAGCCATTACCCAAAGCGATGCGCCGCCGACGACTGTATTCTGGGGAGCAGCTGTGTCGCCGGCAACAATCGGTAGCTCCGATACACCGAAGGGGAACTTCGCTCCCGCTTGGATCGTAGACAGATCAGCAGAACTCTGCTCATACATCGCACAAGTACCGTTGGTAAAGAGGGGAACTGTTGAAGTGCTCACCCCGTTCCAGATGTACTGTCCCTTGCTGGCCATCTGGCCGAGCATCGCCAGGTGCGCGATGAAAGGAGGAGTGTCAATTAGGAGCTTCACGCCTTTGATCGCGGTATACCCGTTCTGATTACTTGCATACGGGTACCCATTCCAGACAGCGAACTGTTCCATATCTGACCACATCACATATGCCCCGGACGTGGTCAAGGCACAACGCTGGCCGTGACTGGAGAGGGTTGCCGCATCCGTCTGGAGCTGCTGCCAGGTCTTCGGTGGGACGGTTATACCTGCTTTTGCGAACTCCGTCTTATTGTAGAAGAGTACGGGTGTCGAGCTGTTGAAGGGAAGCGAATCGAGCTTATTCGTGCTAGTCTCGTAGTAGCTTGCCGCGCCTCCAACAAAGTCGGAGGTAGCAAAGGGAATGTGGTTCTGTGCCATCAGCTTATAGACGGGCATATAGGTTCCTGTTGCGTCCATAATCGTGGCTGTACCGGCGTCAAATATTTGCGTTATATCG
>JAKBBS010000170.1 GCA_021808425.1 Actinomycetes bacterium | reverse complement strand
CACCGCCCATAAGGTCGACTGCCACCTCGGCCACCCCTACTGGAAGCGTTAAGTTCTGGACTGAGGCCACAGGGTTGTACGTGCAGGTGACAGTTACACCGTCGGAGGTGCACCCCGCCGGCAGGCCTGTCGTCACTCCCGTCAGGCGACCGGTGTGCTTCGTCGGACTCGTCAGTGGTTCAGTCAGCTTGAGACCGTTGCTCAGCTTTGATGGCTGGCCGGGCGTCGTCGACGCCCCCCCTGCAGAGACCGACGGCGCTGACGTCGCCGACGTCGGTGAGGGAGTCGCGCTCGGCAGCGTCGACACCATGGCGAGCACTGCCAATGCGATACACATCGTGGCGGTGGCCCTGACGGAGAAGCCCCTCCTTAGCCGAGTTCGCAGCGACCTCTTGCCCGGGGTGCGACGAACCCGGATCAGTGGCACGGCATCCAAACAATGCGGCGATAAGAGCTAGATGCGGCGATGCGGGCGCGACGCGCGAGCTGCTGATCACTTTTAGCCAACCGATAGACCGCCACCGCCACAAGCCTGACGAAGCCGGCCTGGTATTTCTATCCCGGAAATCCGTGATTTATGTTTAGGGCTGGATGTCCTAGGGTAAAGCCGCCGACTAGATCCTGTCGGCGAGAGCCCGGGCTACCGCCCCCCGACCGCTAACGTCGAGCTTGGCAAGTATCGCGCCCACGTGGCTCTCCACTGTATTCTCGCTTATCGACAGCAGGCTGGCGATCTGGCGGTTCGTGCGTCCCCGCGTAATGAGTTCGGCGATCTCGAGTTCACGCCGGCTGAGACCACCAGAACCTTGAGCCGCGCCCTTCCTCGGCGACTCCACACTCCCGGTTCGCCGAAGGCGTCGCAGAAGTAGGCGTGCTTCGCGCGCAGCGCCCTGCGCCCCGCAGGAGGCGAGGGCGTCGGCCGCGGCTGAACACTCGACTACCGCCTCGTGCCCGCGGCCACAACGTGCGAGAAGTTCGGCCGTTAAGACCCGGCTGCGCGCCCCTTCGACGAGAGCGCCTGAGCCCTCAAACGCCGCTACGGCATCGCGCGCTGCGACGAGAGCCGCTTGCGGGTCGCTCGATGCGAGCACCCGAGCTTTTGCCCTTGCCGCAAATCCCGCCGACGCGGGTAAGTCGAGAGCAGTAGCGAGTTCTTCGGCTTTTTCCGCAAGTTCGCCAGCCTGCACACTCCGACCCCGAGCGAGGTCACTCCGGCAACGCGCTTCCAGGAACGCGCAGGCTATGCCGTCACGCACGGACGTCTCGTCGTCGGAGGGAAGCTCGGAAAGGAACCGCACGTCGTCACCGCTGTCGAGGTAGGCCAACGCCAGTAGGCGTCGCAGGTTCGCCTCGTGATAGGTCGTACCGTTGGCGGCGAAACTCAACGCCTCAGTGCAGACGACAATAGCCCTGGCGTTATCTCCCGCCGCGCCGAGCGCAGCTGCCTGTGCTGTGAGCGCAAGCAGTACCAGTAGACCGACGCCGGACAATTTCGCCATCTCGACAGCTGTTTCCGCAACTTCCAGTGCGACAGAAACTCGGCCGGTCAAGGCGCCGATCTTCGCCTGCTCGATCAGCGTGGGCAGTAGCCACTGAGATCCGCCTCCAGTTTCGGCCGCGGCGATCGCCCGGTCTAGATGCCTGACGCAAACTCCGTAACGTTCGAGCAGCCGCTCCGCCCAGCCGAGGTAGTAGAGGGCATCGAGGCGTGCGGCCACCACGTCGTCGCCGAGGTCGTCGAGGATGACTGCCGCTTCAGAGGCATGGGCTTGCGCTGAAATGTTGCCGTCAGGCGTTTCTGCGCTGGCGTGCACGAAGGCGAGCAAGGCCTCCGCAGTTCCTTGGAGGAGTCGGTCATTGGCCGCAGCAGCCACCGCAGACGCCTTCGTGGCGAAGGCCTCGGCCTTCGTGAGGTCGAGCGTGTATAGCCAGGAGACTGCTAGCTCTATGCACAACGTCGCCTCGGCCGCAGGATTGATGGCGCCGACTCCTTCTAGGGCGCCATGCAACCTGCCGCGAGCCTCGACGAAGTTACCGAGGCCGTGCTCGACGCCTGCACATCCGGCGACGAGCGAAACATAACGCGGGTCGTCAGGGGGTACGAGAGAAAGTACTTCGACGAACGCGTCACGGCCGGCACGGAGATCTCCGAGCATGCAGGAAACCCGGGCGCGCGCGATGAGTAAGTCGATTCGTGTCCCGACCGTGTCCGCACGATGCGGCACGATTGCATAGGCAGCGTCCAGCCACGCCTTCGCGCTATCCGGAGCGTGAGAAGCTACGTCGCTCGCAGCTTCGATCAACAGCACCGCGGCCGCCAGATCCCCCGGAGGCGCAGAACGCGCGACATGATGCGCGGCCTTTGCTATCGGAGCACCGTGCTCCAATAGCTCTGCCGCCGCTCGGGCGTGGGCAGCGTATCGCCAGCCGAGCCCAGCCGACTCGTAGACAGCGAACCGGACTATCGGGTGGCGAAATGCGAAACGTCGAGGGCTTCGGACCGGGCGAACTATTCCTCGCTCGACCAACTCGTCGAGGCCGCCGGCAACCTGTTGGGGCGCTACACCCGCGCAGCGCGCCGCGACTTCCACGTCGAAAGGTCCTCCAAGGACAGCCCCGCCCTGTGCGAGCAGTCGGGCAGCGTCCGAGACCGAGCCAATCTCATGGCCGACAGCGGCCGTCACCGACTCAGGGATTGCTCCAGCGTCTGGCGGGAGAGCCGAGCCGAACTGATGCAAAAGAGCGCTTCGTCCGCCAGCGCCAGCGAGTGCTTCGGCGTAGAAGGGGTTCCCACCGCTCGACCTATAGAGGGAGCGAAAGGTCGGGCCATCCAGGTTCCCGCCGAGCATCTCCCCGAGTGCGTCCTCGCTTAAGCTTCTTAGCCTGAGAGCGGTTCGCGGCAGATCTCTAGCTCTCGTAGCGAGATCCCCGGCGAGGTTGGGGGCCTCTCCGGGACGCCAAGTGAGCACCACAAGGACCGGCGCCTCGGGAGGATGTCCGAGCAGGAACGAAACGAGTTCGATCGAAGCCTTGTCAGCCCAGTGCAGGTCGTCGAGGACAAGCACCAATGGGGCCGGTCCAGCGAGTCGGCTTATCAGGAACCGGAGTGCACGGTGGGTGGGGTAGCGTCCATCCTCAACCCCCCGATGGTTGTGCGACCGGCCGTCGACATCGAGCGCGGGGAAGATCCGACGAAGCTCGCCGAAGTGGCGGCCACACACTTCGTCACGTCGCGAAATGTCGAGCGATCCCAGGTAGTCGTCGAATGCGTCTACGACTATCCCGAATGGGAGATCCGACTCGAGTTCTGCTCCGCGGCCCGTTAGGACGAGTGCCCCGCGTTCCTCGGCGAGCGCAGAAAGCTCGGCGACTACGCGCGTCTTTCCGATTCCCGGTTCGCCGGTCACCTGGACCCACGACGAACGATCTGAGCTCAGTTCATTGAGAGCCTCGACGAGTGCAGTGAATTCGTCGTCTCGCCCGACTAGTCCACTCATCTGGCCCCCCGTTCCGCCGGGGTGCACTTCACGTCGTGAATCGTACACCGGAGCGCTACGAGGCCTACGGCTCACCGTAGCTATCTTCGAGATTTGATACGAAATGCAGCCATTTGAACCTTCGAGTCAGCGAGAAGAGCCAACCCGATGTAGCGTAGGATGTTGACCTGATGTAGCGTAGGATGTTGACCCGATGTAGCGCTCCAGCACAAGGAAGGGCAACAAATGCATGCCAGCTACGTAAGGCGAGTCGTCGACGACGAGATCGATATCCTTTTCAGCGGTCTACCCGCCATATCCCTCGAAGGTCCGAAAGGATGCGGTAAGACCGACACAGCCCTTCGACGGGCGCGCACCGTCTACCGTCTCGACGAGTCGGCTCAACGCGCGATCCTCGCAGCCGATCCTCGCCGGCTGATATCAGGTCCACCTCCAGTACTCGTCGACGAGTGGCAGCGCCTTCCGGAGTCTTGGGATGTAGTCAGGCGCTCTGTGGATCTAGATCGCTCACCAGGGCGCTTCCTTCTCACCGGATCTGCCTCCCTGGACCGCTCGCCAACCCACAACGGAGCCGGTCGCATCGTTACGCTACGGATGCGCCCGATGTCGTTAGCCGAGCGAGGCGTGGCCACTCCGACAGTCAGCCTCGCCAGACTTCTCGATGGGCGACGTCTGCCCGTCGCAGGTGAAACGACGATCGGCCTTGAGCGCTATGCACAGGAGATCGTCAACTCCGGTTTCCCGGGCTTGCGCGCTCTGCAAGGGCGCCTCCTCCGATCGAGCCTTGATGGATACATAGACAGAATCATCGACAATGACGTTCCCGATGCCGGACGCTCGGTTCGTAACCCTGCCGGCCTCAGACGCTGGATGAGTTCATACGCGGCCGCAACATCGACGACGGCGACGTACGAACACATACGCGACGCCGCTACAAGCGGTCAGGGCGACAAGCCTGCGAGGTCGACAACCGAACCGTACCGGGCTGTCCTGGAGCGGATCTGGATTGTCGAGTCGCTCCCGGGTTGGGTTCCGAGCCGCAACCGGATCGCCAACCTGGCGACACCGCCAAAGCATCACCTCGCCGATCCCGCACTCGCCGCTCGTCTGCTTGGCGTTGGCATACCTGACCTTTTGGAGGGACGGCCCGCTCCGCTGCCTTCACCGCGAGACGGAACTCTTCTCGGAGCGTTATTCGAATCTCTCGTTGCATTGTGCGTTCGCGTCTACGCGCAAGCCGCTGAGGCCCGTGTTCATCACCTCCGAACCAAAGGTGGGTTACGTGAGGTCGACTTGATCGTAATCGGCCATGACGGAAAGGTCCTCGGAATAGAAGTGAAGCTGACGAGCGCAGTCAAAGACGAGGATTGCCGCCATCTTCGATGGCTACGCAGCACGCTCGGCGACGAACTGGCTGATGCCATCGTGGTATCGACAGGACCCTACGCCTACCGGCGCAAGGACGGCATCGCTGTCGTACCCGCAGCACTGCTCGGCCCGTAGTGCCTCCAACACAATCGCGATAAGTCAGCTTTCATTGTATAGTAGGTTTCAATGCACGATGAAGGCTACAGTAGATGAGGCTAACGTTGCATCTCGGGCGCTCCGACTTGGATCGTTACCGCGCCGTCTTTGCCAGCATCCCGGAGGTCGTGCTCAGCGAAGGGGCCACTGACCTCGTTGAGATCGACGATCACGACCACCGAGTCACGGTGCTGCCGCGCCTGGCCGTCGGAGCCGATCCGAACCTCGCAGCTCGCAAAGTTGCACAGACGGTTCCGCCAGACACGATAGGTGTCGTTGCGGCGCGCTCCGTCCCTTATCAAGAACGGGAGGCACTTGAGTTAGCCGGCCTGTCCTGGTGCGACGGGCGGGGTGCGTTGCATCTGTCCTGGCCAGGAATGCTCGTCCACATTGACCGCGGCGGTCGCCGACAAGTCGGGCAGCAGATGGTGGGTAGAGAAGAGTTCCGGCTTGGTCCAAGCGGAATCCGAGCCGTCCAGGTTCTCCTCGAGGGCACCGACAGTGAGTGGACGGTCAATCGGCTCGCCGAGAACGCGCGTATCTCCGTTGGTCATGCGCACAACGTGTTTCGAGCCATGGAGCAAAACCGACTCGTCCATGCAGTAGGCAAAGGTCCAAAGCAGCGACGAGTAATTGACGACCGTAGTGCAGCTTTGGATTGGCTTGCCACAGTGGACGGCGGCCGTAGACGGCCGCCGTCCACTGCCTCCTACTTATACGCCCGAACTGACCAGGAAGTTGCCCGACGGTTCGCAGAGATGGCATCTGAGGCAGGGGTTACATATGCAGTAACCGGCGCTGCGGGAAGCCATCTGCGAGGCTGTCCGGTCCTCAGCAGGATAATCATCACCCACATCCGCGTCGGTATGCTTCAACCCGCCGACGTGCTTGAACGGTTGGGTATCGAGCCTTTCGGGGCAGATGAGCACGGACGCGGTACAAATCTGGAGCTATGGAGTGACGTCGGAGAGCTGGGGTCGTTCGCTGCGGAATCGTACGACGGCATCCGAGTCGCCCCCGCGGTCCGAGTCTGGTTGGACATGCGCCGCCAAGGCGGACGAAATCAGGATGCCGCCCACATATTCAGGGATCAAGCTCTTGAACGAATCTGACGGACAACACGTTGCTAGCTATCGCGCAGACCTAGCCGTCCAGTTGGTCGGTGAGGCAGCCGAGATCGTCCGCTCCCTCGGATTCATGGCGACCCATGTTGTGCTCATCGGCGGTCTTGTCCCTGGGCTGCTGGTTCCGGTCCTGGACCCCGGGATCCAACCGCACGTCGGAACCGCTGATATCGACTTATGTCTGAGCTTGGCACTCGTGGAAGGCGATACTGCGGCCTACGAACGCATCGAGACGGTCCTCAAAGGTCTCGGCTTCGAAGAGGGAGACGTCTCATTTCGCTGGCTGCGACGCGGCAGCGTCGGAATAATGGTTGAGTTCTTTTGCCCTGCGGGCAGGCAACGCCCACCGGGCCGCGTCTTCCGACCCTCCCACTCTGCTAGCCCGGCGGCCAAGCACAATTTGGGGGGCCGTCTTTCGGCACTTGCCCTTGAAGCTGGCGAACTGCTTACTACGGATGTGGAGGTAATCAGTCGAATCTTCGACCTTCCCCGAAACAAGGGATCAATCGAGATGGACCTACGCGTTACTGGACCACTTGCGTTCTTAACGGCGAAGGTCGACGCGCTACATGGACGGGACAAACCGAAGGATGCCTATGACATCGTATGGCTGATAGAGAGCTGGCCAGGAGGTCCATCTGCCGCGGCGGCGGCGTTCGCGCTTAGATCGACTTACCCAAGACCTGAGGTCGCCGCAGCACTAGCTGCAATCAGACATGCC
>JAKBBS010000169.1 GCA_021808425.1 Actinomycetes bacterium | reverse complement strand
GCCGAATAGCCGACCGGCGGATGGGTATAGACGGTGTCATGAGCAGCGAAGGGCTACACGAAAGCGAATCGGTTCTACGACCTGAGACGATCGACCGCCACCGGGCGAACTCGTCGCTTCGAGAGGAACTGGAGGCTGTCGACTGGTACGACCAGCGCATCGACGCCGCGACCGACCCAGAGCTCGCGGCGATCCTGGCGCACAACCGTGACGAGGAAAAAGAGCATGCCGCGATGGTCCTCGAATGGCTCCGCAGGAGGGATCCAGCGCTCGACAAGCACCTTCGGAACTACCTTTTCAGCGAGGGTTCCATCCTCGCGATCGAGGCTGCTGGTGCGGACACCCCCGACCAGGGCGGCTCACGGCAAGGCGACCTCGGCGTCGGCGGTCTGACAGACAAGGACGACCTGTGAACGAGACGAACCCGACTGATATGAGGCAGCGGCTGTGACTGACCGGTTGAACCGAAACCTCGCTCCGATCTCCGAGAGGGCGTGGCCGCTGATCGACGCCGAAGCGAGAAGGTCCCTGGCTCACTATCTCGCCGGGCGGAGCGTCGTGGACTTTACAGGGCCGCTCGGCTGGAACTTCTCCGCGCAGCCGACCGGGCGGACCGACCCTTCGACCTGGCCCGTGGAGGGCGTCGAGGTTCGCACCCGACGCGTCGCGGCGTTGAGCGAGGTTCGGGTGCAATTCACCCTCGATCGCGACGAGATCGACGCGGTCGAGAGAGGATCGACGAGCCCCTACGTCATCGCCTTGGGCGACCGCTGCTACACCGGGGTGATAGAGACCACCGAGCACGGCGGTTACCCGGTGTTCGAACACCTGCGGGCGATACTCGGCGGCAGGGTCGTGTGGGCCCCGTCGCTCGACGGGGCGATAGTCGTCAGCGTCAGAGGGGGCGACTTCGAGATGATTTGCGGCGGCGACTTCGCAGTGGGTTTCGCCGCCGCTACAGCCCGCTCGGTGGAGTTGTACCTAGAAGAGTCTTTCGCGTTCGTGGTCCACGAGGCGAAGGCGGCAGTGGCACTCGTCTATCCCTGAGCTGCCCGAGCTGCACCCCTGGGCCGTCCGAGCACGGGGCTGACTCCGGCGGCCGTCATCGTTTCCGTTCCCACTCCGGGGGGTAGCGAGCAGTCAGCAGCGCTGTGTTCGACGTACGACTCGACTCGAGGAGCGGCCATGACAACCATCCAGAAAGGACCGGCAACCGGGGCTAGCGGTACGACAAGCCTCGTACCGGCTCGAATCGACCGGCTCGGCTGGTCCAGCTTTCACACGCGCCTCCTCGTAGCGCTAGGCGTCGCCTGGATCCTCGACGGTCTCGAGATCCTCGAAGCGACGACCCCGGCAGCGCTGAGCCCCCTCAGCCGTAGAAGCTCTGCCAGTTCGCCGTCGAGGGGTAAGTGTTTCCGACGGGGGCCGCTCCGAAGACTCGCATAACGTTGAGCGTCAGCTGGCGCATCGCGGTGGCCGGGCACTGCTTCACCGACGGAGCGCAAGCCACGAGGGACGGTATCCAGTTGACCGTGCCGGAGGTGAAGACCCCCGCCTTGCTTGACGGCATCGTGTAGAACACCGTGTCGGCGTAATGGCGTGACGGATTGAACTGCACGGTGACAGGGGAGTGCGACAGAACCTCGACGTTCGCCGGATTGCTAGAGCGGGTCGGGTCGTAGGCCTGGAAGTCGCTGCTCATGACGCCAGGGATAGAAGCGCCTGCACCAAGGCCTGTACCGGCGTATAGCCACGAAGACGGGTCCGATACAACCATGGGAAAGCTCGTGAGGTTGTTGAAACCCACGTAGCTAGCGCCGACCAAGGTGCTTGCAGGCAGGTTCGCGGGGGCTTGACCCCACCAGTTCTGCGACACCCTAGCGTTGTCGACCCCGTAGAGCGGATCCTTTGGCGGGTTTCGGTAGTTGACAACTTCCCGGTCCGCGCCGAGCGGGGAGGCCTGCAGTCGAACCTTTCGAAGTATCGGGCTCGCGCCGAAGAACACGAGGTTCACTCCGGCGTCCGCACCTGCTAACGCTGCCTGGCGCATCGAGTTGGACCACTCTTCGTCATGGCCCGGCGAGATGAGCACCTTGTGCTTGGCGAGAAGGGTCGGGTGTTCCGCAAGGGTTATGTCAGTCCAGTAGGTGACATCCAACCCGTGCTCCTCCATCAGCCTCGTTAGGGGATACATCAAGCTCAGGTACCCGCCCGCACCGTTGCCGGAGGCGAACGGCCGGTCGAAGGAGACCACCCTGGCCCGGGTCGAGCACGGGTAGTGGTTGGGAGCACACGGGGTGGCACCTTGATAGAGGTCGTAGCCGCCGAACGCGTTGAACACCGCTTCTGTCAGCACACCGGACATGACGACGTACGCAGCGGTGCTCGACGGCTCCCACACCGTCAAAGGAACGTAGCTTTCCTGGCCCCCCGAGCCGACCAGCTTGAGAAGGTACTGGCCCTGCACCCACGTGGAGTTGACCGTGAACGACAGCGACTGCGTCCACTTGCACTCCACCATGTTGATCCCCGGCGTCACAGGGCATGCTGCCTGGGCAGTTCCTCCCACCTCCGCCGAGCTCCACACGAGACGTGCGCCTGTCCCGCCGTAATAGCCCATTCGGTAGGCGTCTACGTGGAAGGTCGCGGCCGCCGTCGACACGTAGAGCGTGACGCTCTGGCCCGCTGACGCCTGCACACGGTTCGCGTATCCCATGATCCCGGTCGGGCTCTGCGTGCCGGTGATCTTCCATGCTGTAGTCCCCGGCTTCGCGTTCTCCGCGAGGACCCACGGCGCTTCTGTGCCGTTCGGGCCCGCGAACGTCGCCGCTGCGGCGAGTGATGTCGTCGAAGTGGGCGACCCCGCGGGTGCGCCACCGCCGGGTCTGGTCGCAGCTGAGGAAGATGTCGGTTTGGGGGTGCTGCCGCCCCGTCCCGAGGTGACGCCGATCGCGACGACCGCAGCGACGACGGCTGCGACGACGACCACAGCGATCACCGTGACTCCACGGCGGGTCAACCGCAACCTGGCCGGCCCTTCGCTGGACCCGGTTCTGCCGTGCGAGTCGTCGATTTCGCCGCCTCGAACCACGGAACGTCTGTGGGCGGGGCGGTGTCGGGGCACCCGGACGAATATAGATGGACACATACCGTCGCGGAGGTGCACCAATTTTGTTTCAGCGGGTGCTATGAACTGCGGGTGACCAAAGCGCGACCGGCCCACGCCCGCCGACGAGGCGTCTCGAAAGCCCGCTGGCTTATCGGCCTCGGCGGATTCTGCGTCGCTGCTGCGGTGGCCGTGGTGGTAGCGCTCGTCGGCCGGACGGCGACGCCTTCGCGGACCGCAACCTCGACGCCGACGAGCGCCCCGGCGACGACTCTGCCGAACACCACAACTGCGCCGTCTACCTCCACGACAGTCCTCCATGCAGGTCCGACGTGCCCGCTTACGGGCGCACCGGCACCCGGAGGGACACCCCCGGCGCGACCGGCCCTGGCGATCAAGATCGGCAACGACCCCGCCGCGAGGCCTCAGAGCGGCCTGACTCACGCGGACATCGTCTTCGAAGAGCCGATAGAAGGCAACATCACCCGGATCCTCGCCGTCTACCAGTGCCAACAAGCGCCGAGCGTCGGGCCGGTTCGCTCGACGAGGTGGATCGATACGCAGCTGCTAACCCAGTTCGGCCATCCGGGTTTTGCCTTTGCCGGCGGCATCATCCCTGACGTCAACTTGGTGGCGAACTCTTCTTTGTACGACCTCAACCTATTCACCTACGCACAGGCATCACAGCGAATAACCACCCGCTACGCGCCCGAGAACCTGTACACATCCACGTCGCAGCTGTGGGCCATTGACCCGTCGCACAGCGCGCCGAACCCCATATTCCGTTACGGTAAACCGACTTCTGCGGGAACCGCGACGTCGGAGGCGACCCTCCTTTTCTCCGGAATACTCAACGTGCAATGGGAGTGGGACGCTGCGAAGTCCGTGTGGGTGCGCTACTACGCCGGGGTCCCAAACGTGGATGCCAACTCGAACCCTGTCACGGCGGCGAATGTCGTGATCGAGCGGGTGACGACCTCGCTCGGCACTGTCCCGGAAGACAAATTCGGGTCTCTCGGAGTTCACAGCCAGACGGTCGGATCCGGCCAGGCGACAGTGCTCACGGGCGGAGCCGCGTACGACGCGACATGGTCCCGGTCGTCTATCTCGCAGGTGACGCAGCTCGTCGGAGCAAACGGGGAGCCGGTCAACCTCGCTCCGGGCCCGACGTGGGTGGAGCTTCTCCCGGTGCAGGCGTCCCTGCAACTAACGCAGCCCCCGCTGACGTCACCGACTTCCTCCTAGCCGGGTCGCAAACCCCGACCTAATCCAGAGTCCCGTCGAGGCGGGCGGTCGCGAATTCCCAACGCCCAAGGGGAAACGAACCGTCCCACCCCTCTAGCTCGTGGCCGGCCAGGTCGACCAGTGTCCCACTTGCGCCGGGGATGCGCACCCTCGTATCGGTGTCACTTGGGTTGAACACCCTAACTTCGATCCGTCCGACGTTCCGGCGCAGGCTCGACACGACAGCGCTTCCGGTGTCGACATCGAGCCGGCTACCGCAGTCGGCGAGCCGGCCTCCACCGTGCGCTCGTAGGGCGATGAGCGGGTTCCAGAGCGTCTCCGTCAACGACCATGGGTCGGCGCAGTCGAGCGCCACCGCATATGTGAAAGCCTGTGGGCCGGGCATCTGGGCGTCGCGAAGTGCTAGCGGCGGACCTGCAACGGCGTGCCTCGTGGCCAGCGTCGGTTTCGAGATGATCCCGGTCCCTCGAAGCAACGTGAGAGCCAACGCTCGGCCGTCGTCGACGAGCCCGTACTCAAGAAGCCCCTGGTGTAGGACGGTTAGGGCTCCTGCACTCACGAAGCGCCTCGACGGAAACGTGTCAGGAGGAGCCTCTACGAGCCACCCCTCGTTTTGCCCGGGTGGAGGAACGCGACGCCTAACTGTAGCGAACGCGCACTCCGCCACGGTCTCGGCCGCCTGGGCGGGGAGAGGGAACACCGCCCGCACCCGGTGGTTTCGCACCGTGTTGTCGAAACTGGTAGTCACCCGGACAGCGCTCTCGGCACAACGCACTTCGACGTCGGACACCACGCGGGCAGGCGTGGCGCGCCCGACACCCCAGAGGTAGGTACGGGTAGTCCTCACGACGGCGCGAAGCGGCCCGTGCTCTATGACTGCGATGTGCACGTCGGCCGGCGAGACTGACTCGGCGTCGTCGGCGCCCGCGACGCTGTCGGGGGGGCAGAAAGTGTAGGTGTCCCCGGCGTCGGGCTCTTCGGAGATTGTGTTCATGCCGCGGATTCCGTTCAGGGCAAACGACCCCGTTCTCGCGTCGATCTCGACGCGGAGAATTCCGTTGTCGACGATCATCGACTCGCCGGAAACCACGACGCTCACCGGTTCGGCCTCCTCGGTCGCGCTCGGGCGAAGCAGTGCCCAGCCGTAGCCCGGGATGTCGCATGCGCGTACGAGGGACCGGATCGACGGTAGACGTGTGACCGTGACACTCATGGGTTCGTCGGCTTCGGCGCCCGCCCGCCCCCATACTTCGGCCATGAGGGTTCCCACCGCCAGGTCGGCCGACGCAGCGCGGCCCGACGTTATGGACACAGACAATGGGCCCGTAGCACTTCGTGGCGAAATGTGTCCGTACACGATGGGGCACGACTCGCCGATCCAGCCTTGCGCCGTGAGCTCGGCGACGATACGGGCGAGGTCACGGCCGCACCCGTTTCTAGTCGTGGTGCCACCTAGCGTGACGCGAAGCGTCTGGGCGCCCAGCTGGGCGGCCGCTTGGGTGGCCTCGGTCCCGACCTCGACCTCGACGAGCCCGCTCCGAGTTCCTGACGAAGGGTTGAGCACCATGTGGCCCGAGCCGGCCGTGGCCATCGAAGCGACTTCGAGGGCGCTATGCGTGACCGTCCCGGCGAGGGTGCACGCGGCGTCGTAGCGTGAACGTACCGCACGCCCTACAGAATCCGCGGAGCATCCGCCGATCGAATCGTGTGCCGAGTTGCGTATCACTTCAAGCCACGCGCTGTCGAGACTGTCGCCGGGCCAGTTCTCGGGCGCCATCCACAAAGTGGCGAGCGGCTCGGCTGTGCGCTCGAGGGCCGACTCGGCGGCGGCGGCGGCCTGCTTGATGTCGACCCGGCTCGAGAGGACGCCGGAGAGGAGAGGCGCACGAGCGTTGCTTCGAAGCTCGCCGCGCAGCACCCCCAGGTCATCTTCAGACGCTTCGGCAAGGTAGGAGCGCAGATCTGTTATCGAGACGCTGAAGCGGTCCTGAGCGGCGTTGACGGCCTCGACGACGCCTCCCAGGTGGGGTTGCGCGCCGAGATGGTCGCCGCCGTTGGGTACGAGAAGGGTGTCGTGGTCGCGTAAGAGGACTCCGAGCTCCCTCTCGTAGTCGCTTAGCCGGCCGACGAACCTGCCGACATCGCCGGGCAGATGCCCGCCCGCGCTGTAGCCGGCGGGCAGGTACTCCGCCCGTACGCTCGAGCCGTCAGGCGAAGCCCATACGAATGCGTTCCGACCCACGGTGTCCGGAACACCCCTCCAGACGACGGCGTGGCCGATCCCGGCGCTTCGAAGGATCTGCGGCATCTGCGAGACGTGGCCGAACATGTCGGGCAGGTATCCGACCTCGCAGGCGCCTCCAAGGCGCGCGGCAGTCGAAAGGCCGACCTGCAAGTTGCGCACGATCGTCTCAGCCGAGACGGCGAACTCGTCCATAAGGCAGTACCAGGGACCGATCGCGAGGCGACCCTCCCTTACCAGGCGAGCGACCCGTTCGCCCTGGTCCGGCCTCACC
>JAKBBS010000168.1 GCA_021808425.1 Actinomycetes bacterium | reverse complement strand
GTCTGGTACCAAGGAGCCCTCGGCGAGCTCACCGCGAGCCTCGCCGCCCAATACCTCGAGACAGCCGGCCCGGCTGGTGGGATCTTCGTCGACGACCTCTTCGCCGACGACCGTGGCGAGGCCACCATCTTTATTCCTACTGCGCACACCGTCCGGCCGATAGGCCGGGTGACTCCGCTTATCGTGCCGCCCACCGACTTGGCCGTGATCATCCATCCCGGATCCCACCAGGGCATCGACCGCGCCTACGGCGCTTTGGGGGCTTACGTCACCCGACACGCCCTCGCCGTCAACGGCCCCCTCCGGGAGTACTACGTCGTCGGGCCCATCGACACTAACGACCAGCGGCTGTGGCGCACCGAGGTTGGCTGGCCCATCTTCCCCACCGGCCCGACTCCCTGAGCGCCGAGACGACCGACATGGCCACCAGCAAGACCTAGACCAAACCGTGACCTCATCCGTCGAGCCTTCGAGGCCTGGCGGGACGGCACCGGAAGTGATGCCGACTCTCAGTCGCCGCCAAGGTATACCAGGGCCCCCAGGTGGTCATGGACGAGGTGCTCGCCCCTCTTGGCGCCCGATTCGCCAGTCGCAAACTATTCCGGCCGACCATCATCCGCTCGATCATTGCCGAGGGCGACACCGTGGTCGTCGTCTAGGATAGACACGGCATCGCCAAAGACGACCAAGCCTACACGAACTGCTACGCCCGGGTCCTGTGTCTGGCCGACGGCCAGATCATCGACAGGACCGCTTCTTCGAAAGCGTTGCCTTCAACACCTGGTGATCTTGGCTCATTACTTTCTCGACCACAACGTCGGCGGCAACTTCGAGACGGATCACACTCGGCGGGCCACCAACTGGCGCTATACCGATTCCGGGCACAGCTCTGGTTGGGAGAGTTGCCTGGTCGGCTCGTGGCCCGAATACAGGGGCGTCCAACGTCTGCTCGCTCACGACCGCATCTCCGGTCCTCGCGTAGTAGCGGTCTCACTCGACCACACGAAGTACCTTGGGCCGATCGGCCACCGTGACCTGGTCTGTTACCTATCCTGGGGTGTTCGTATAATGCCAGCTCAAGACCACAAGCATGTCATGCCGGGAGGTAGCCACCGGCGTCCACGATCCCTGCGACATAGGGCTTCCGCTACGCGGCGACCAGCGCCTCGGGGGTCAGGGGAGAGTCTGCCCGGGCGCCCCGCCGGTGCCGGGGGATGACGGTTGCCGACAGCGCTCCCACGCCGACGACCCCGGCTCCGACCCAGATGGCCGGGCGCAGGCCGGCGGCGAAGGTTGCGGCGCTGGCGTAGCTTCCGTGGCTGGCGAAGACGGTGCCGAGCACGGCGATGCCGAGCACCCCGCCCAGCTCGCGGATGGCGTTGTTGGCACCGGAGGCGACCCCCTGGTCGGCGGCTGGCACGGCACCGAGTACCACATTGGCCACCGGGATGAAGAACAGCGCCATGCCGATACCGCAGCAGACGAACGGGGCGACCAGCGAGAGGTAAGAGACGTGGGGGCCGATCAGGGCGGCAAGCCAGGCCAGCCCGACACCCTGCAAGGCCAACCCGCTGACCAAAAAGGGACGGCCCCCGATGCGATCCGACAGGGGCCCGGCAACCGGGGCCACCATCAAGGGCATGGCCGTCCACGGCAGGGTGCGCAGGCCGGCCTGGAGAGGCGAGTAGCCGAGCGCGCTCTGGAGGAACTGCGCAAGCAGGAAGATGCTCCCGAACATCCCGAAGCTGAATAGCAGTGACGCCAGGTTGGAGGCGGTGAAGGCCCGGTTGCGGAAGAGGCGCAGTGGCAGCATGGGGTGCCGGGCGCGGGTCTGCCAGAGACCGAAGGCCACAACTAGGGCGACGCCGGCGGCGAGGCTGCCAAGGACGGGTAGGGAGGCCCACCCGTCGCTACCCGCCTTGACCAGGCCGAATACGATGCCGAACAGTCCGCCACTTGCCAGGGCTAGGCCGATGGGGTCGAGGTGGGAGCGGGCCGTGGTCTCGTTCAGACGGGTTGCGGCGAAGGGGAGGAGGGCCAGGCCGATCGGCACGTTGATCCAGAAGATCCACTGCCACGACGCCCCCTCCACAACGGCCCCGCCCACCAGCGGGCCCACCGCAACGGCCAGTCCGGACACCGCGCCGAGCACTCCGAGGGCAGCGCCGCGACGCTCGGCGGGTACCGACGAGGACATGATGGTGAAGGTGAGGGGCAGGACGGCGGCCGCCCCGGCACCCTGGATGGCCCTGCTCACAACCAGCACGGTCACGTCGGGCGCAAGGGCGGCGGCGGCACTGGCCAGGGTGAACACGGCCAGGCCGGCGGTGAGCACCCGCCGGCGGCCGAGCCGGTCTCCGAGGGCGGCGCCGGTCAGGATGAGCACGGCGAACGAAAGGGTGTACGCGTTGACGGTCCACTCCAGGCTGGCCAGGCTGGCGTGGAGGTGGGTGCGGATCGAGGGCAGGGCCATGGTCACCACGAGGTTGTCGAGGCTGACCATGAACGACGCCACCGAGGTGACGACGAAAGCCCATATCAGGCGGTTGCGGTTCACTGGATACCCTTCTGGAATGGTGAGTGATTGATCACTACATTAGCGGGACAAACAAGTCGATTGAGACGCGAGGGGGGCAGGGGAAAGAAAGGCCTGCGTGGGACAGGGTCAGCCGGTGCCGGAGGCCGAGGTGGCGGCGATCTCCGGGCCGAGGCAGGCTCTGACCCACGGCAGGTCGATGACAGCCATCAGGTCCATGGCCGCGGCCATGGTGAGCAGCATCCCATGGCCGAAGAACTCGATGAGACTGTCGTCGTCGAGACCGGTGATCTCGGCGACGGTCAGCCACAGCTTGCCGAAGCGGCCCTGGGTGACACGCCGGACGTCGTCGTCGTCACAGGCCGCATAGGCGTGCATCTGGGTCAGCAGCAGGGTGCGGTCAGCGAGGAACGACCGGTAGGCGGCGCCCATGGCCATCTTGGCCTCCATGCCTGTCAGGTCGCCGGCCGCCTCGACCAGGATCGCTTGGGCGCGGTCGAAAGTGCGTTCGACGGCCGCCAGGAACAGGTCCTTCTTGGTGCCGAACAGCCGGAACAGGTAGGGCTGGCTGATCCCGGCCCTCCGGGCGATGTCCTCGGTCGAGGTGCCCACCAGGCCGCCCTTGGCGAACTCGACGATTGCGGCCTGGACCACAGCGTCACGACGCTCGTCTGAGGACATCCGGGGAGTCATGCGATCATAGTAGTGAGTCATCACTCATAAACCAAGTCCTCTCGCTGCGAGATCGCCGACCCCTAGCGCCGCCAGGCAGGCTGGGGACTGCGAATTGTCCGGCGGCCGCCCTCGTCCCAGTGGATGAGTACGAGGCTCTCGGACTTCTCGAGCGTGAACCCGAGGCCGGTCACCTGCTCCCGGGGACGGCCACGCGGACTGCTGTCGCTTCGAGTCAGTACGTACCGAATCATCTACCAAGTTGACGACGATCAGCGTGTCGTGCGCGCGCTCGCTGTCCGTCATCGGTCCGTTGCGCTCACGACCGATCCACGCTGAGCGTCAGTCTCCGAACAAGGACTTGATGCGCTCTCGCAGCTCGGGCAGGTTCGAATAGGATCGCCTAGCGCCCACCCCGGCGGGAGACTTCCGGCGCTATTCGAACTTCCTTGGGCGGTCATAGCGTCGGGATCGTCTCGAAGCGTTGCCGTCCGCGGAACCGGTAGATCTGAAAGTCGGTGTCTAGTGTGAAGATCCGCCGATTGCCGCGCTCTTGCGCAAGCGCCACGAGAGTGGCATCCGCCAGGTCCATGGGTCGATCTGCGTACTGGTTCATCAACCGACCGCTCCGATCGACGGCGGATGGCGAGAGTCAGCGATGACGAGCCCGGGCCACCCAGCGCACCATCTTGACCTCCGATGCGAACGCCCGCTTCGGGGAACTTCCAGGGTTGCTGTTCGTCTGAGCCGGTCGTGGAGCTCTCGGTTCGAACACGGTTCTCTTCGGCCCACTTGGTCGAGGCTTCATATCCTTGATCGAATTGATGGCCCGGTGTCACCTCGTTTTAGTCGCTAGACATCGGCGCGACCTGGCGAGGCGCTTCGAGCAATGGTCCAAGCATGAACTCGACTGTGGCTGCAGCGATCTTCGGGGGCAGGCGATCTAGTGAGCGCTCGGCCGAAGCGGCGACGGAGAGGCTCGACGCTCCGGTCGTCAAGGAGTGAGGTACTTGGCTCGCAACGCTTCGGCGTCCACGACATTGCCTTCGGCAATCTCCTTGCGGGCCTGGTTGATCTCCTCCACTGCATGGGGATTCGACAACAGGTCGAGTGTGTCCTCGAGGTCGTCGGGGCTCACCAAGATCGCTCCAGGTCGGCCGTTGCGCGTCAGGACCACCTCGACGTGGGATATGTTCCCGTCGACGTTGACGTCGCGCGCGAATTCGCTCCTGGTTGCAACGGCAATCGCCTTTTGGTACGGGGCCGGTGCGGGGAGCGCCCTCCCAAGAGGCCTACGAACGACTCGTGGCTCAGTGGCTCAGTGGCTCAGTGGCTTTCGTCCTGCGCCGTGGCCGTCAGTGGTGCTCGATGGCGAGGGGCTGTGGGCCGTCGCCGGGTTGTCGTTATTTAAGATCGAGACTACGACTCGATTCCGGGAGTCGAAGTCACTTGTGTCTGACGTTAGGCTGTGGAACCCTCGAAGGCTGCGTTTCCGAAGCTGAACACTCCACCGTCAGCCGCTACGAAGCGGTAGCCCCCGCCGTTCGGCATTGCGGTCATGCCGACACAAGGTTGGTTGAGGTGGATGGCGCCGGTGGACCCGTCAAACGGAGCGTTGAAGCTGAAGATGCCCCCGTCTGCGGCATCGAGCCAGTATCCGCCTGTGGCGGGGTCGTTGGACATGCCCACGACAGGCTGGTTGAGCGTCATTCCTCCGGTCGAGCCGTAGAACTGGGCGTCGCCGTAGTCGAAGATTCCCCCGTCGGAGGCGACGAAGCGGTACCCGAGTCCGCTGGCTGTCGCTTCCATACCGACCGCCGGTTTGTTGAGCTTGATGTTGCCGGTGGAGCCGTAGAACGGGGCGTCGAAGGAGAACACACCGCCGTCACCGCCGAGCAGCCAGTAGCCGCCAGTGGCTGGGTCGGCCGCCATTGCAACTATCGGCTTAGCCAACTGCAAGGTGGCTGGGATCTGCCCGTGGTTGACGGCGGAGCCGAAGGCGTAGACCGTGCCTCCGGCGGTGGCCAACCAGTAGCCATTGCCGGTCGGAGCAGACGCTATTGCGACTACCGGCCCGCTCGGATTTGAGATGGAGCCGAGCTGCGGCGCATCGCCGCACGCTGCGACCGCTCCGGTGGAGCTGGCTAGCCAATAGCCGTTTCCGTCGCTGGTGGCGGCCATCCCCACGATCGAGCCGAGAGGCGACGGCGAGCACGCTGGCGATGTGGCGCCAGGAGAGCCCGGCGATCCTGGCGCTTGCGCCGCTTCGACACCAGGCGGGGTTGAGAAGTACTGAAGTTCTGAAGCCCACGTGAAGGTCAAAGGCTGCTGAGGCTGGTAGCCGCTCAGGACCTCCATTGCGTAGTTAGCACCGTTCGATGCGGAATAGGCCGCCCCGCCATACAGGCCCGATGTCTGGGGGCCGTACAAGATGTTATCCCGATGGCCCCAGCAGCCCGAGGTGTTGGTGGCAGTACAAGCCAGGTTGTAGCTTCCGGGACCATCTTGGTACATCCAGCCGAGGTCAGCTTGAGTTGCGTCGGACTGGCCTCCGGCCCAGATGGAGCCGCCGCCGTAGTTCCCTGCGGGGAACGTCGGGTCGTTACCACTGTTCGCGCCTTGCTGAGCCAACGCGTTGAGAGAGACGGTAAGTCCGACGACTGGCATCTCGCCTCGATTGACCCTCTCGAGGTTGGTCACGACAAAGAGCTGGTCGGGGATGCTCAGCGAGTTGTAGTTGGAAGGCAGCGTCAACGGCCCGACGTTCTCGAGCGAGCGGCAATAGTCGATCTGTTGCAGCGAAGTTGTCAGCGCAGCGCCGGGCGCACAGTTAGATGCCGGATTGGCTGGGGGCAGGATCCCTATCGACTGAGCAGTCGCCGCCGCCGGCGTATCAGCAACCATCGAGGCCGCAAAGCCCATTCCCGTCACAATGCTGGCTGTGGAGACGATGCCGAAGACGCTTCGTCCAATCCAGTGTCTCCGATTCATTTGCTCTCCCGCACAGTTGGTCATCATCGCAGGAGAGGATAGTCGGTCCTGTCTGTGCGTTACCGTCGCCTTCGCCTTCACTTGACGAACTAAATGAAAATCAGCGACGGCAAATGAGATTGCACTACTGCGCTAGAATCAATTGGGCTAGCAGGTCGCAACCCCCTAGGGCAAACTGGGCATGTGACTGTTGACGCCGTAGCAATCAAGATACGCACTTCTGTCGAGGCCGACGTTGACGGTTGGCTCGACCTGCTCGAGGAGGTGGCCGCCGAAGGTCGGTGGATTGGTGCAGAGGCACCTATCGATCGACTGGAGCACGGATCCAACTTCCGCGAGAGCATCCGCCGGTCGAACGAGATAAGCCTCGTGGCGACCGAAGGGGCGCGCGTGGTCGGCTCGCTTGGTGTCAGCATGGAGAGAGGGCTCGGTGAACTCGGCATGTTTCTAGCGACGGGTTTTCGTGGGCGTGGCGTTGGTCGCCGGTTGTTGGAGGACTGTGTGCAGCGATGCCGCGACGCCCGTTGTCACAAGCTGACACTGACGGTCTGGCCGCACAACCACTCGGCGCTGGCGCTGTACGCCGGTCTCGGCTTTCGCACAGAGGGGGTGCTTCGCCGCGCGTACCGGCGCAACAACGGGGAGCTGTGGGACGCGCTGGCGATGGGTCTGATCCTCGATGAGGCAT
>JAKBBS010000167.1 GCA_021808425.1 Actinomycetes bacterium | reverse complement strand
CCAGGGCTGACGGAAGACCGTCGACGAAGGCGCCGTCCACGACCGACACGTACTTGATGGTCGGGTCCTTCTGTAGCGCTGACACGATGAGGGAGTCGATCTGCCCTGCGTCCACCTCGGGGATGGTCGCGTTGATCGTGGAGATCGAGCACCCGCTGCAGTCCTTGGGGAGCGTCGCAGTAAAGACAGTCCCGTACACGGCAAGCAGCGGGAACGACGGCACGCCGACGAGCAAAACCTTACCCGTACCATTCGACTTCTCGGTTATCCACGCCGCGATTTGCTTGGCGCTCGTTGCAGTGCCGTTGTACGCGCCGATGTCGTAGGGAAGTACCGACGATGGCGTCGTCAAGGGACCCATGAAAGCGGGGATCAAAATGACGCCGGCCTTCTGGTATGCGGGGATCTCGCTCTGCCACGTCACCTCGGGAAGGCCCGAGAAAGCGACGGCCACCGGGTTGTATTGCAGCGCCTGCTGCATCGCGGAGACGAGGGTGGCCGGGTTCGACGACTGGAACGGTATGGTCTTCAGGTTCCAGCCGACCGCTGCGGTTGCAGCCTTGATGCCACTCGCAATGTCAGTGCACTGGGCAATCTCGCACTGCAGGAAGACGAAGGTCTTTCCTTTCGGCGGCGCCGAGGTAAGCGGGGTCGTCTGGGGTATGGCCGTCGGAAGCTTCTCGGCCGACGCGACGATCTGCTCTGCGGCTGTGACTTCAGCCGACGCACCGCCTGTCGTCGCCGAGGTCGCCCCCGAAGACGCCGCGGTAGTGGCAGAACTTGACGCCGCAGCAGTCGTAGCGGAGGTGGAGGCCGCCGTCTTGGACGAGCTGCACGCCGACAAGGTCCCGGCGATTGCGACGGTAACCACGCCCGCTGTCAGGGCTCGCGACAGCCGGGTACGAGAGTAGCTGAACATTGAGTTTCCCTCCTTCGCACCGACACCTGCCGCTGCGAGAAATAGACGCCTAGAGTAACAGTTATTTTGACGCTTTGCTATTGCATGTCCAACAATAATTTGATCAGGGTACAGGTCCTGCTAATTGCGTTTGCAGCCCTTCACAGCTCTACTACGACATTGCCTCTAATACGGCATTGTTCCACCATCGATAGGAAACAAGCAGCCGGTCATGTTGCGCCCGGCGTCTGATGCCAACAAGACAGCGACCGCAGCAACCTCCTCCGAGCGATTCGGCCGTTTGATAGACGATTCCTGGCAGAACAGTCCGATCATCGCGTCATAGCTCTCCAGGCCCATAGCGAGAGCGGACGCCGGGCCCGTATCTCGGACGATGTCGGTCTCGATAATCCCCGGGAGCAACGCGTTCACCGTTATCCCTAGCGTTCCGACTTCTCTCGCTGCCGACTTCACCAGTCCGTTGACCGCGTGCTTTCCCGTCGAGTAACCCGCGATACCGGGCTTGCCCAGCTTTCCTTCGACCGAGGAGGTGACGATCACCCGTCCCTCCTGGCGTGCGATCATGTGCTGCAACGCGCGGCGCATCCCCCAAAATACGTGGTTTACGTTCCAGTCCATCTCGAGCTTCCACTCTTCGTCGGTCATCGATGCCACCGGCGCCGTCGCCTCCACCCCCCCGGAGTTGAGACAGCAGATATCCAGCTTCCCGAAATGCTCGACCGTGAAATCGATTAGGCCTTCGACGTCAGCCTGCTTGCGGGCGTCGCCGGCGTAGAACGCGGCCCTCTCGCCGGCACCCATCTCGGCGATGCATCGCTCGCCCTTGGCGTGGTCACGTCCGTTGACGACGACGCTCGCCCCCTCGGCGAGAAATGCGTCTGCCATCGCCCTGCCGATGCTCCTGGTCCCGCCGGTTACGCATGCGACTTTTCCGTCGAGCTTGCCCATGTGTTTCGCTCCTTTTCGGGCTGTTAGTAAGGCGACGTTCCGCCGTCGATTGATATGAGAGAGCCGGTGATTCCGCCGCCGGCCTCGGAGGCCAGCAGCAAAGCGACTTCGGCGACGTCCTCCACCTCGTTCAGTCGTTTGATCGCCGACTCGTTTGCAAACGTCTCGAGCAGCTGCTCGTAGCTGATACCCATCGACGCCGCAGCTCCCGGCCCCTGACTTCTCATCTCGTCGGTTTCGATGGCGCCGGGGCAGAGCGCGTTGACCGTGATGCCGAGCGTCCCGACCTCACGCGCTACGGACTTGGTGAGCCCACAGACAGCGTGCTTGGCCACTACGTAGCTCGCTATTCCGGGCTTGCCCATCTTGCCTTCGACTGAGCTCATCGTCATGATGCGACCCCACCCGTTCGGGATCATGTGCTTGAGCGAAGCCCGTACCGTCCAAAAGGTATGCCAGAAGCTCCAGTCGAGCGCCTCGGCCATCGCCTCGTCGGTCATGTCGACGACTGGGGCGTAGTTGCTGCCGCCGCCTGCGTTCGCGACGAGGATGTCGATCCTCCCGAAACGCTCGACAGTCTCCGCAACGATGGCCTCGCAATCCGAGCGCAGCCTGACGTTACCTGCAACGAAGTGGGCACCCCCGCTTCCCCCGGACTTGGCGAGCTCCTCGATCGCCCGGGCTCCCTTCTCAGGGTCTCGACCGTTGATGACGACGTCGGCGCCTTCGCGACAGAACGCCTTGGCGATCGCAAAGCCGATACCCCGGGTCCCGCCTGTCACGCAGGCCACACGGCCTTCGAGAAAACCCATCTCCCCTCCCTGGTAGAGCTGCTACTGATGATTATTACGGATTTCACTGTTTTAATCAACCAGTCAGTTTATAGGGCCGCTCTCCATCCCGCACATCGAGCCCACATCTTCCTGACCGGTCGGGCCTGCCGTCTCGACGATCACAGCGTGACGAGGCGCCAGGAGCTACAAGGACCGAACTGTAGGAATATGATACTGACCAGTCGATTAACATGCGAATTCGACAGGCCGGGAGACCCGTGTGTCAAGCGAATCGCAAAGGCCGCGTCGACCGACCGGGCCTATGGAATACAAATCGTAGGGGGACTAACTCATGAAGGACCGCTGGATCACCGACTGGGCGCCGAGCGGGCGCTGGCCTCACTACACCCGAGCCAACTCCGGCGAGGTGGCGCCAACCCCGGTAAGCCCGCTAAGCGCTACCTACACGTGGGCGAACGCTATATGCCAGGGTTGGCGCGACGGTTACGTCCGGACCGGTAACTACTCGATGGACGAGTTCGACCGCGCGCATCCCGAGGCAGCCGGGTTCTTCGGCGGCTACATGTACATCAACCTTTCCAACGTCAGGATGCAAGGTGTACGCAACCCGGCCGTCACTGTCGAGCAGCTTGACCTCGCCTTCTTCGGAGACCACCCGGATGTGCCGCCCTACGTCGCCGACCCCCGCGACGAGCGTCCCGACCTGACACCGAAGATCCTCGCCCATCTGGGATGGCTGATGTCGACTTCCTCGTGGCCCGAGATCGACGGGGAACGCGAGCAGACCATGACGCTTCGAGCCGAGCGACCCGACCTCGCAGGCCTCGACGACAGCGCACTGTTAGGTCGCGTCCGTTCGCTACAGGCATTGATAGCGAAGCTCTTCGAAAGCCACACCCTCAGCTCCAGTGGCTCAGGGGTAGCGCCGGGAATCCTCTACGCCGTCGGCCAGGCGATCGGAAATCCCACCGTGCCGATGAAGCTCGTTTCGGGTCTTGGCGACGTCGACTCGGCCGAGCCGAGCGTGCGCATGTGGGACATCTCGCGACTCGTTCGTAACTCCGAGGAGCTGAGCAGCCTCTTCGACGCGGGCGTCGACGACCTGATAGCGCGTCTCGCAGAGTCGGACTCTCCTGATGCGACGACCTTCCGCGCCACATGGGAACGTTTCATCGTCGACTTCGGCTCGCGTTCGGCCAACGAGTACGAGCTGAGCGCCGACACGTGGGAGACTAAGCCGGAACTTGCCTTGTCCACCCTGGAGCGAGTTCGCCTCCAATCCGACGAGGAAAGTCCTGCCGCCAGGCTCCGCCGACGCGTGGAGGAACGCAAGGCGGTGACCGAGGAAGTCAGGGCTCAGCTGGTCGAGCTCGGCAACGACGAACTTGCGGGACAGTTCGAGGCGGCCCTTGTAGCCGCAAACCAGCTCGTGTTCCGGGAACGCACCAAGACAAACCTCATCCGGGCGATCCACGAAGCACGAATGACCTTCCTCGAGCTAGGACGTCGCCACACCGAGACCGGGAACCTCCGGCGCATTGCAGACGTCTTCCAGCTCCTCGACGACGAACTGGAAGACTTCGTCGACGACCCCGGGGCGTTCACCGACAAGCTGGCGTCGCGCGCAGCCGAATGGTCGGAGCTTTTCGAGCTCGAACCCCCGTTCATCATCCGCGACGGGAACGTCCCACCGCTCGGCGATTGGCCCAGACGCGGCGCGTCCCACGTGGCGCCACTAGCGAGCGGGGAGGCCCTTCGCGGGGTTGCCGGATGCCCCGGGAAGGCGGTGGGCCGGGCGCGGGTGATCATGGAGGTCGGCGATCCCGGAGACCTCCAGCCCGGAGAAGTCCTCGTCGCTCCCGTGACGGACCCTGGATGGGCGTCGCTTTTCATGGCAGCAGCGGCCGTAGTAGTTGAGGTCGGTGGCCAGATCAGTCACGCGATCATCGTCAGCCGTGAGCTTGGCCTGCCTTGCGTGGTGTCGGCGACGGGGGCGTGCCGCGCCATCCCCGACGGCGCGCTCGTAGAGGTGGATGGAGATTCCGGCACCGTCACCGTGCTTGAAGTGCCGGCCTGAGACGCCGGGACCCGACGGGCGTAGATCGACCGTGCCGAAAATCTCACCGAAGCGAATCGGCCGCCCGCCGTCGTCCAACGCGGCGGCCACACGGATGCGCATCATCTCCGTCGCCGCCGAGCTGTTCGCGCTCAAAGGGTACGGGATCGTAACCAACAAGGACGTCGCCCGCGCAGCCGGGATCAGCACCGGCGCCCTCTACTACTATTTCTCGTCGAAGCTCGAAATGTATGTGGAGGTGTTCTGGTCCCTCCAGGCGCGCGTCGACGAACGGATCGACTCAGCCATGACGGGCGTGGACACTCTCGACGGTCGCCTCCGCGCGATCCTGGAGGTCGCTCACTCGCTCAACGCTGAGGATCCCTCCATTGCGCGCTTCCAAGGAACTGCCCGGGTCGACCGGATCAGGCACCCCGAGCTCCTGGAGGCGATACCGAACCCTCCCGGTGAAGGTGCCCGTGTCATGGAGCGCCTGATCGCCGATGGGGTCAAGACCGGCGAAGTCACCTTGGAGCGCCGCCAGCAGGTCAGAGCCGTAGTGCGGACCATTTTCGTCGGACTGATCGACTCGCAGTCCGACGATCTGGAGCGCCATCGCCAGGCCATCGACGGCCTGATCGCGCTTCTGGACCACAAGCTGCTGGTCCCGGCCCGAAAAGCACGGGCCTGACCAACGCACCAAAATCATCCCCGTTCGCACGCAGCCGGGAGCCCCGGAAGGCTGCCTAGCGGTAGCGTCTCGGGCGTGAACGAAGGATTCGGCTCCATTCGCCACCTCGCGGCTCGCTTCTTTGGGGCCTTGGACCCGCGAGGTCCTTCCGCCGCGCTCGAAGCGTGGGCGCAAGGATTCCTGCTCGCCGGGGAGCGCGAACTGTGGATGCAAATGTCGGGGCCCGACCGCCGGCACGCCGCGGGCGTCGCTCGCAAGGTCGCGTCGCTTCTAAACGACGGGGGTCCCGCTCCCGACCGGACGGTGATGGCGGCAGCCCTGCTTCACGACGTCGGCAAGCTTCGCTGCGGACTCGGCACTTTCTCCCGAGTCGCAGTGACCCTGGCCGCTATGTCGTTAGGCCGGGAGCGTCTGGCGGAGATCCCGCCGGAGCCCCGGAGGTGGCGGGCCCGGGTGGGCGAGTACCTGACCCACGACCGCATCGGGGAAGAAATGCTGAGCAGAGCAGGATCGGCTGCGCTCACATCGACGTGGGCTGGAGAACATCACCGTGACCGTCAAAGCTGGGTTACACCTCCGAGGATCGCCGCAGCCCTGAACGAGGCCGACGGCGACTGACCACTCCGACTTGAGAGCCCTTCGGGCTGTTTTACGAGCCGAAACTGCTCAGCGGCGTCGCCTCGCATGCTGGCCACGGCCCGCTGCGCTCGTCGCAGACCGGTAGGCCTGCCAGCGGTGCCAAAAGACGAACGCTATCGCGGCCACCACGACCACGCCGATCAGGTAACCGGCGTAGCTCACGCCGTGCATGATCTTCTGGTAGCTGCCGCCCACCTCGTAGCCGATCAGCGCCATAGCCCCGTCCCACAAAAGTGAACCGGCGGCAGTCAAAAGTCCGAAGCGAACGAGAGGCACCTCGGCAACGCCGGCCGGCAGGGCGACGAAGTTGCGGACGACCGGCAGGAGCCGGCTTCCAAATACCCCCCAGCGTTCGTGGCGGGAGTACCACCGCTCGGCCCGGTCGAGGTCTCGGTGGCTGAGCAGGATGTAACGCCCGTAGCGGTCCACGAACGCCCTGCCCCAGAAGCGGCCGACCAGCCACGCTATGTACGCTCCGATGATCTCTCCTGCGACACCCACGAGGATCACCGCCGCAAGGTTGAGCTTGCCCTCGGCCGCGAGCACACCTGCAAAGCCGAGCGTCAACTCCGACGACGTCGGCACGCAGGCGGATTGCAATATCGACAGCACGAAGATAGCTACATAACCCGCGGACGAAACGAACGAGTTGAAGTTCAAAATAGCGAGCACGCCGCAAGGTTAGACACAGAGCGCTGCGACCTGTCAGCACGCCCCGCAGGCGAACCTTTCACCATTCAGGTGACTACGCGCCGGGGCGTCGCATACGAGGTGTCTCCGGGCGCTACCGTGTTGACCCGTGCCCTCCGACAAAAGAGCCCGCCAGCGCGCTGGGCGCGCAACCCGCATGGCCGAGCTACAGCAAGCCCAGAAG
>JAKBBS010000015.1 GCA_021808425.1 Actinomycetes bacterium | reverse complement strand
CAGGAGCGCCTCGGCCTTGACAACATGAGAGAGGAAACGACTGGATGGCTAAGATACGGCGGTCGACAGCGCTAGCAGCAGGAGCGGTCGTGGCGTTAGCTGGAGCAGTGGTGGTTCCAAGTATCGCTAGCGCCGACGCTCCGGTAGCCCGGGTCGACGCAACTGCTCCGTTCCCCCACATGGATCACGTGTTCGTGATCATGATGGAAAACAGCTCGTATAGCGGGCTTCTCGCAAGCACTAACCAGAACACCACCTACATCCAGCACCTCGCGGCGACAAACGGCCTTGCTGACAACTATTACGGCGTGACACACGTCAGCACCCCAAACTACATCGCTGCGGTCAGCGGAAGCACATGGGGCTCGAACAGTGACGACCCGCTTCAGGTCACCGATGGTGACTTCAACCACGGAAACCTCGTGGATCAGCTCGAAAGCGCCAACGTTTCCTGGAAAGGCTACATGCAGTCGATACCAAACGCCGGATTCGCTGGCTCTGAGTCCCCTAACGGGCTCTATGTGCGCAAACACGACCCGTTCATGATGTTCCCGGACGTGTCGAACAACCCGGCCCGCGCAAAGAACGTCGTGCCGTTGAAACAGTTGGCGACTGATTTGCAATCTGGTAACGTGCCGAAGTTCTCGTGGATATCACCGAATGTGTGCGACGACATGCACGGCGGGGCTACCGCCTGTCCGTATGCCACTTCCGCCACGAGTTCCACTCAGGCGACTCTCTACCAAGACGGAAACGACTTCCTTCGCAAATGGGTGACGGCGATCACTCAGTCCAAGGCTTGGACAGGAAACTCCGCGATCTTCATAACGTGGGACGAGAGCTCGTACGCCTACGAAGCTCCGTACGGGCCGACGGACCTCAGTGGCTGCTGCGACTCGCCGATCCTGCCGGCGGTACCGACCAATCCTGCCACGGCCGGTGGAGGGGACCTCGCCGGCGGGACTGTCTACGGCGGCGGGCACGTTCCGATGATCGTCGTGTCCCGTCGAGGGGTGAAGGGAGCGGTCGATTCGATACCGTCGAATCACTACTCGCTTCTTCGCACCATCGAGTCCAACTGGAACTTGGGGTTCCTCGGTAGCGCCGGCGATTTCGTCCAAGTCCACTCGCTGGCTCCTCTACTGCTGCCTGGCGGAGGCAAAGAAAGCTAGAGACGGGGTCATAGGGGCGGGAACCGTAAACTGTCCGCGGTTCCCGCCTTGGATCGTGGCGGTTGTGGTCTTTAGGAGAGCTGGCTTCGAAGTGGGTAAGACTCTCAAGTGTGAACCCTATAGAGAAAGCCGTTCGCAGAGTCGACAGGTTCCAGCAGCGTCATCCGGTCGTGGCGTTTCCTTATGCTGTCATACAGAAGTACGGTAACGACCAGGCCGGAGGCAAAGCGGTGGTGGTCGCATATTATGCCCTGTTCTCGCTGTTCCCGCTGCTGTTGTTGCTCACCACGATCCTCGGATTCGTCCTTCAAGGCCATCCTGGGTTGCAGTCCAAAATCCTGAACTCGGCTCTCGGAAACTTCCCGGTCATCGGGACGCAACTGCGCAGTGCGGCGCACCCTCTGACGGGGAATGCTGTCGCCCTCATCGTCGGAATACTCGGAACTCTCTACGGGGTGCAGGGGGTCGGCCAGGCTGCGCTTAATGCAATGCAGACCGTGTGGAACGTGCCTTACCGGAGATGGCCGAACTTCTGGCTGCGCCGTCTCCGAGGGTTCCTGCTTCTCGGTGCTCTCGGGTTTGGAACCTTGGTGTCCACGGCACTCACCAGTGTCATACCAGTTGTTGTGCACGGGGCACCTGCGGCCGCTGGCGCTGTGGTAGCAGGGGGGATCGTCAATTTCGCGGTGTTTAGTTCCGCATTCGTCGTCCTCACGTCGGAGCGCCTTAGTTGGCATGACGTCGCCGTCGGAGCCGGGCTTGCCACGGTCTTCTGGGAGGGGCTGCAGGCGCTCGGAGGCTGGTACGTCCGTCGAGAGCTAGCGCACGCGACACCGGTCTACGGAACTTTTGCGTTGGTGATCGCGTTGATGTCGTTCCTCTTCCTCGCGGCACAGCTGACCCTTCTTGCGGTGGAGGTAGACGTGGTTCGCCGTTACCGGCTTTGGCCTCGGACCATCACTCAGCCGCCGCTCAGTGACGGCGACAGGCGGACATTCCTGCGTTTGGCGGCGATGGAGGAGCGTCGCCCGGAGATCTTCGTGAACGCCGGATTTACCTCCGAGGCCGATCGGGATCCGCTCGAGGGATAAGCCCGTCTACGTGACGTCGACCGCGGCCGACGCGAACTGTGCGTTGAAGAGGTTGTAGTAGGCGCCCCCGGCCGCCAGGAGCTCCTCGTGGTTTCCCTGTTCGACAATCCGGCCTGACTCCATCACCAAGATGACGTCGGCGTCGCGGATCGTCGAAAGGCGGTGCGCGATGACAAAACTAGTCCGGTTCGACCGCAGTGCGGCCATCGCCCTTTGTATTAGAACCTCGGTCCTCGTGTCCACCGAGCTGGTCGCCTCGTCGAGTATCAGAATCGCAGGATCAGCGAGGAACGCCCTCGCGATCGTGAGCAGCTGCTTCTCACCGGCGCTGACAGTCGTCCCGTCGTCGTCTAGGACTGTGTCGTAGCCGTCAGGCAAGGAGTGAACGAAGCGGTCCACGTAGGTCGCTCGGGCTGCAGCCATGATCTGCTCGTCGTCGGCACCGAGGTTTCCGAACGCGATGTTCTCCTTGATGGTCCCATGGAAGAGCCAGGTGTCCTGCAGCACCATCCCCATGTTGGAGCGCAGATCCCGGCGCCGCATTTTTGATATGTCGTTGCCGTCAAGAGTTATCACACCGGAGTCGATGTCGTAGAAACGCATGACCAGGTTGACGAGCGTCGTCTTTCCGGCCCCGGTAGGCCCGACGATCGCGACCGTCTGGCCTGGTTCGGCCACAAGTGAGAGATCCTCTATTAGCGGCCTCGACGCGTCATAGGAGAATGAGACGTGATCGAACTCGACGCGGCTGCGCGGCTCGTTGGTGGCTTGGGGGAAGTCCCGGTCGTCGCTCTCCTCGGGGGCGTCGAGAAGCTGGAAGATCCTTTCAGCGGATGCGATACCCGACTGAAGGACGTTCGCCATAGACGCCAGCTGCGTTATCGGCTGGGTAAACTGGCGCGAATACTGGATGAACGCTTGGATGTCTCCGAGGTTCATGGCCCCGGAGGAGACCTGCAGGCCACCGACTACGGCTATCGCGACGAAGTTTAGGTTGCCGAGGAACATCATGGCCGGCTGGATGGTCCCCGATATGAACTGCGCACCGAAACTCGCTGAGTACAGTTCCTCGTTCTTCGCGTCGAAGCGCGCCTCTACGTCGCGCTGGCGCCCGAAGACCTTCACCAGCCCGTGTCCGGTGAAGGTCTCTTCGACGAGAGCGTTCAGGGCGCCGGTGTGGGCCCACTGGGCAACGAATCGGGTTTTGGAGCGCTTCGCAATCACTTTGATGATCAGGAGTGACGCCGGAATCGTGACGATTGCGACCAAGGCGAGCAGCGGCGATATGAGCAGCATCATGATCACGACGCCGCCTACTGTCAAAAGCGATGTCAACGCCTGGCTGAGGGTTTGCTGCAGGCTCTGGGCGAGGTTGTCGATGTCGTTGGTTACACGGCTGAGCAGATCGCCGCGAGGTTGGTTGTCGATGTAGCGCAGGGGGAACCGGTTTATCTTCTCTTCGACGTCGGAGCGGATCCGCTGCATCGTCCTTTGAACGATCCCGGCGAGCAAGTACGACTGAAGGTATGCGAGCGCCGACGAGACAACGTATGCCCCGACAGCTTCAAAGATCACTCGGTGCAGCGCGGCGAAGTCGACCACGTGGCGCCTCAGGCCTGAGATGATCACGTTCGTTGCGTCGCCGAGAAGCTTTGGTCCGATGACCGAAAGGCCGACGCTGAGCACGGCGAGCCCGGCTACGGCCATGAGCCCCAAGCTTTCGGAGCGGAGGCGTCCAGCCAGTCGGCGGCTCGATTTTCTCAGGTCCTTGGCCTTCTCGACGGGCATGCCGGCCGCACCCATGCGTCCTGCCAGACCATTGCGGGATGCAGCCGGCTGCTTCACGGGTTCGCCGTCCACCTCGTCGGCGGGATTGTCGGTGCGCACGACGCTGGTCATCGAGCGACAGCCCCCGCCATCTGAGATGCCACTATCTCTGCGTAAGTGGCACAGTTGACAGTCAGATCTTCATGAGTTCCGAGACCGACGGGCCGACCGTCTTCGAGTACGAGGATCTGGTCGGCTTCGATGATTGTCGAAACCCGTTGAGCGACGATAACAACGGCGGCGTCAGTCGTTACCGGTCCGAGAGCGGCGCGAAGTCGGGCGTCTGTGGCGAGGTCGAGGGCGGAGAAAGAGTCGTCGAAAAGGTAGATGTCCGGTTTGCGCACGATGGCACGAGCGATGGCGAGCCGCTGGCGCTGGCCGCCCGAAACATTTGAACCTCCCTGGGCGATCCTGGTCTGTAGGCCGCCGGGCATCGCCGACACGAAGTCACGAGCCTGGGCGATCTCCAACGCGTCCCAAAGCTCGTCGTCGGTTGCGTCGGGATCCGCGTAGCGCAGGTTGCTGGCCACGGTCCCCGAGAAGAGGTACGGCTTTTGCGGCACGAGACCGATACGGTCCCACAGAAGCTCGAGGTCCAGGTCCTTCACGTTGACGCCGTCGACGACGACACACCCGTCGGTCGCATCGATCAGCCGCGGGACGAGATTGATGAGCGTGGTTTTGCCCGACCCGGTACTTCCGATGATCGCAGTTGTTTGGCCGGCACTGCAGCGGAAGGAAACGCCGGAGAGGACCGGTGACTCCGCTCCGGGATAGCAGAACGTCACGTCGCTCAACTCGAGCGTGGCACGTGAGCGAACCTCGCTCACCGGCGACGCCGGAGCGCTTATCGATGAGGCTGTGCCTAGAACCGCTTGGATGCGTTCAGCGCACACGGCTGCTCGTGGCCACATCATCGCCACGAAGGTGGCCATCATTACTGAAGTCAGGATCTGCACGAGGTAGGTGAGGAACGCGATCAGGGCGCCTACCTGCATGTGTCCGGCGCCGATGCGGTTACCGCCGATCCAAAGCACAGCCGCGCTCGACACGTTTATAACCACCATGACGGTCGGGAACATGAAGGCCATGAGCCGACCTGCCCGAAGCGAAGTGGCGGTGAGTTCGTCGTTTGCGACCTCGAAGCGTGCTGCTTCCTCCGGTTCACGCACGAATGCCCGTACCACGCGCATCCCGGTGATCTGCTCTCTTAGGACCTGGTTGACCCGATCGAGGCGAAGCTGCATCGCCTGGAATTGCGGAACCATCCGAATGACCACCTGGCCGACGCCCACTAGCAGGGCGGGGATGCTCACGACGAGTATGAGCGAAAGGGGTCCGTCCTCGCGGATCGCCATGATCACTCCGCCTACGAGCATGATCGGTGCGGCGACGAACAATGTGCTGGTCATCACCACGAGGATCTGCACCTGGGTCACGTCATTGGTTATCCGGGTGATAAGCGACGGGGCACCGAAGAAGCCGACCTCTTGTGCCGAGAAGTCCGTCACGCGGTGAAACAGGCCGCTGCGCACGTCGCGCCCGAATCCCATCGCCGCCTTCGATCCGGCGTATATGGCGGCGACCGCAAAGACGACCTGCACGGCTGTGATGCCTAGCATCACGGCGCCGAGGCGCCAGATGTAGCCGGTGTTGTGTGTCAAGACGCCCTTGTCGACGATATCGGCGTTGATGGTAGGCAGGAAGAGTGTGGCCATCGTCTGAACGAACTGGAGTAGCACAACGGCGAGGAGAAGCTTTTTGTACCGGCGGAGGTAAGTGACGAGCAGGCGGATCAGCATGGCCGCGCCTCGCTTTTGCGCAGGCCGTCCAACAGGATCGAGACGATCTCCTCTGGGGTCAGCGGTTTGCCTGCGATAAGAGTCGGATGGCTGGCGGCGAACGTGAGTCCGCGAAGAAGCTGCGCTGCGTGCAGCGGGTCCCGCCGGATTAGCGCGCGGTCGGGCTCGAAGAGCGCTGCGAGGCTCGCCAGGTTCGGGGGATGGTGACCGGAGGCTCGTCCTAGCTTCAGTTCGGGCGGCCTGATCCCCGTCGCCAGCATGAGCTGGCCGAGGAAACCGAGTCGGTTCGCCATGATCGATACTGCCTTCTCCAGTCGCGTCTCAAGGGGCAGCGTACGGTCGATGGCGTCGAGTTCGGCATCCATCGGGGCGGGGTCGAAGGCATGTTCGATTGCGGCGGTGATCAGGGACTTCTTGTCTGGAAAGGCTCTGAAGATCGTGCCTTCGGCGATGCCGGCGGCCAAGGCGATCTGACGGGTCGTAACAGCCGTGCCATGCTCGATCAGAAGCGGAAGTACCGCCGCAATCAAATCCGCCCGACGCTCGTCCGCGGGAAGCGAGGAAGCTCGCCTTCGCGGTCCAGAGCAGTCAGGGTTATCGGTCGTCGTGATGGCCTGCTGAGAATACACAACCACAGCATATATGAGTGAGCATTCACTCATAACGGGTTTTGTTGTTAGTCGTTTCACCTTGCGGTGTCGCCAAAAGCCATGCCCGGCGCGAGCCGGATTGCGCCGACCCGCGACGGGCATGGTTGCACTCGTTGGGTTTCCCCGGCTGCGCTAGCCCTTGTTGTAGAGACTCGCGAGCACCGAGGCTTTCTCGGTGTAGACGTTGTTCAAGGTCCCCGAAGCTGAGAACTGCTGGACTTCGAACGACGAGAACACGTTGTGGTATTGGTTGAAGTTCTCGTTCCCGCTGACGCCCTGGTAGTTGATGGCGGTACCAGCGTTTAGAAGGGCCAGGCAGCTCGGGTAGGTGTAGCAGGCTGTACCCGGACCGCCGGCCACCTTCGTCACTTGTTTGACGTACACGGAGGGATTCGTGGACTTCGCAGCATCCATCGCGAGGGCCGCTATGACCACTGCATCGTACATTGCAGGCGCGGCCGGGAGCGACTTCGTCGTCTTCCAGACGGCGTTGTAGGCAGCTGTGTAGGCGGTCTGGGCCTGAGCGTACGCCGGGGGCGCTCCCATACCTGTCACCCACTTGGACGCGTATTGCAACCCGATAGCGTTCGCCATCTGCGTTGCCGCGCCGGTATCACCGGTGATAAACGGTATGTTCATGTCGTTCAGCTGACGCACGTTTGCGAAGAAGGTGCTTGCCGTCTGGGGGTCCATATGGAAGAACACGCACTGGGGGTGCGCGTTGAACAAGCTCGCCACCTCGGAGCTGTAGGAGCTCTGGTCAGCAACTAGTGTCACTGAAGATGCAATTTTACCGCCGAGTGCCGTATAGGCCTTGGTGATCGGCTTGACCTCAGCCTGAGCATTCGAGCCAGACGTGTAGACCAGCCCGGCGCTTGTGCAGTTCTTGACGTGGTAGCCGTAATAGGCTTCGCCTGCGAGCAGCTCCGAGTCAGACGGGAAGACCCTGAAGACATAGGGGTAGTTCATGTAATCGAGCTGCGTGGTCCCGCCCTCCATGAAGTCCACCAGCGGGAGCGAGCCGAACTGACGAATGACTCCCTCGATCTCTAGAGATGACGGCCCGAACATTACTTTCGGGTGGTAGAGAAGGTCGGTCTTCAAGGCCGTGACTGCGTCGACGGGGTCGCCGGCCGTGTCCTCCAGCTTCGCAGTGAACTTTCGCCCCCCAAGGACGCCGCCCCCGTTGTTGACCGCGTAGATTCCAGCCTGGACACCGTGGTCGAACCACTTTCCTACGAACGCCTCTTTACCGGTCATAGGCAGGATCTCACCGACATGGATAGGTGCTGTCGACGCCGTTGCGGTCGTCGACGAACCTCCAGAGCCCGACGACGCGGTCGTAGCCGACGACGAGGACTTCGTGCTCGAACCGCAGGCAGCTATCAAAGTGGAACCGGCGGCGAGCAAAGCGACAACCTTCATCGAACGTCTCCCGGTCGGCTTCGGCGCAGAGGCGTCACCCCCGCCTGTCGAGGTCAAGTCGCGGAATGTTTTCATGTAACTGGTACTCCCCTTTCTGTTACTGCTGTGGTTGGTGTTGCGGTAGAACGGATCCGCTACCTTTGGCGAGGGTCAGATCGCCAGGGTGGGTCGCGCCGAGAAAGATCGCCCCGAGGTCGACTCTTTCGAGAGTGGAAGCGCTGCCGTCGAGATAGTTCGATCCGGCAACGAGGACATACACCCAGTCCGCCTGGCGCAAAGCGCGCGCCACGTTCTGCTCGACGACCAAGATGGAGGTCCCGAGGTCGGCTATCCGGCGTATCTGGGCCCACACGACGTCGACGTTCGCCGGCGACAATCCGGCGGTCGGCTCGTCGAGAAGAATTATTTTCGGATCGGACATCAAGGCTCTGGCCATTCCGAGCATGTTGCGCTGACCCCCGCTCAGCTGGCCCGCCTTCTTATTTCGTGCAAGAGCAAGGTCTGGAAATATGTCGAAGACCTCACTTCGCCGCGAGGAGTCACGACTCTTCGCTTTGGTCGTTTGCGCCAGGCCGCCAAGCGACAAGTTCTCCTGAACAGTCATAGTTGCGAACACGTTCTCGACCTGGGGCACGTAGCCCATACCTGCCCAGGCGAGCGCATGGGTGGGGAGGTCGCTCACCGGCTCCCCATCGAGGTGTATCGCGCCGCCGTAACGGTTCACCAGGCCGAAAGTCGCTTTGAGCGCCGTCGACTTCCCGGCGCCGTTGGGTCCTACGATTGTGACCACTTGGCTAAGGCCGACATTGAAGCTGATGTCGTTGACGATCGGTATCTTCCCGTAGCCGGCGGTAAGGCCTGACACCGACAGGACGTCGGTCACGCCTCGCCTCCAGTCAGATATGCGGTGACGACTGCCTGGTTAGCTCGAAGCTGCGCCATAGTCCCTGTCGCCAAGGTGGATCCGAGAGCCATCGCGATCACGTGATCGCACATTCGCTCGACCACCTCCAGATTGTGCTCGACGACAAGGAATGTGACGCCGAGGGTGTCGCGCATGGCGATGATGTGCTCCGTGACCTTGTCGACGAGCGCCGGGTTGATGCCGGCCATCGGTTCGTCGAGCAGCAGGAGCTTCGGTTCGGCCATGACCGCCCTTGCGAGCTCCAGAAGCCGTTTCTGCCCACCGCTGAGGTTTCCGGCGTAGTCGTTGCGTTTGGCGTACAGCCCGAAATCGTCGAGCACTTCGAGTGATCTCTCCAGGTTCCGGCGCTCCTCGGCTTTGTACGCTCCGCTGCGGAAAAAGACGTTGAAGAGCTTCTCGCCTGCCTGGTTGCGCGGCGAAGCCATGAGGTTCTCGAGGACGGTCATCGACTTGTATTCCCGGGAGATCTGAAAGGTGCGTATCAGACCCTTGGCGGCAAGGCGGTGAGGCGCAAATCCGGTGACGTCGTCACCGTCGAAGATGACATGACCGGCTCCTGGCCGGATCGCCCCCGAGATGAGGTTTACCGTCGTGGTCTTGCCCGCCCCGTTGGGGCCGATCAGCCCGGTGATCGTGTTGCGGGCAATCTCGAAACTGCAACCGTCGACCGCCGCGACACCCCCGAAGTGACGTACGAGAGCGTCAGCTTTGAGCAGGGTACCTGTCGGGGTAGGGGAGGAGTCGGCTGACACTGCGCTGGCGAGTGAGGCTTGCGGTGTCGGAGGGTTGTAGGTTGGTGAGGTTCGGCCGGTATCGGTATCAGGCATTGTCAGATCCGGCAGCCGACACGGCCAATAGGCCAGGCTTGGCGCGTGTAGCGCGTAGGGGGATCTCCATGAACTTCGCCTTGCGCTCCGGTATGACGCCCTGCTCGCGGAACCACAGGGTGAGGATCACTAGACCGCCGATCGCCATGTTGCGGATATCGGAGATCATGTTCGGGTGGCCGGGGATGTTCGGCAGGAACCGGGTCGCTTCGTTGAACAGGACTGCCACGAGGAACGATCCGACGACAGCGCCCCAGTTGTTGCCTCGTCCCCCGACGATGAGTGCCGCCCAGATCACGAATGTCTCACCCGTTGTCCATCCGGCAGGGGAAAGGGCAGTGACGTAAGCAATTGTGAGCGCTCCGCCGATGCCGACCATCATGCATCCGATGACCATGGCCGTCATACGGATCTTGAAGCTGTTCTTTCCGTACGCCTCGGCGACGTCCACGTCCTCGCGGATGGCACGCATCGCCCTGCCGAGAGGTGACGAGTACAGCCTGTTCGCGAACAGCCAGCAAGCGACCATCAATACGAAGCAGATGATCAGGAAGAACTCGCTGTAGGTATTTGGGTTCGTACTGATGTGTGAGCCAAACGGCTGGGACACGCCGACGAGGCCCGCTCCTCCGTCGAAGATCTTGTTGTCATTGTTGATGATCCCGTAGACGATCGACCCCGACGCCAAAGTGACGATAGCGAGGTAGTCACTGCGCAGGCGTCGAAGTGCGATCAGCCCGATGATGAAGCCGAGAAGACCCGCTGCCACAGCGCCGATAACCAGCGCGACAGGCCACGGAAGGCTCAACCCGAGGATGTAGTAGATCTCCGTTCCCCGTTGGGCGGGCCCCAGCACTGCAACACCGGCGAAGTACCCGCCGATAGCCATGAAGGTGATGACGGTGAAGTCGAGGATCCCGGCGTAGCCGAACTGGATGTTGAGCCCGAAGGCGAAGATGTTGTAGATGCAGAAGTAGACGGCGAGCGTTGCGACGTAACCCCAAAAGACTCCCATTGATCAAACGTCCTTTCTAAGCCTTGCCTACGGTGGCGATTACCCCTTGCGGCCTCACGAGAAGCACGAGCACCAGAACTGCAAACGCAAGGTCGAGCTGGTATGCGGAGGAGATCCAGACACCCGATAGGTTTACGACCAGTCCTATCGCGATAGCTCCGATCATCGCCCCGTAGATCTGGCCGATCCCACCGACGATTACTGCGGCGAATATGACGAACAGAAAGTTGTTGCCGGTGTACGCCTGGAACGAAACAGTGTTGATTGCGAGGGTGACGCCCCCGAGGCCGGCGAGGCATCCGCTCAAGAACCACGTCCACATGGTGATGCGGCCCGTGTTGATGCCACTAACCTTTGCCAAGGATGTGTTGTCAGACATTGCCCGCATCGACCGGCCCAGCGTGGTACGCGTGAGCAGCAGGTGGACGCCAACCAGCACGACGATTGAGATGGCGATAATCGCCAACTGGTTGTGCGTGAAGCTGAGCGGCCCGATCGTGACGGGTGTTCCTTGATGGATCGAGAACTTCGTGAACGACACTCCCCAAAAGAGCTGGATGAGGTTCAACAGGATGAGCGAAAGCCCGAAGGTGACTATCAGCATGAAGAACCCACTCGTGCCTCGGCGTACGAAAGGTTCGAGAATTAGGGCGTCGATGATGACAGCGGCGGCGCCTGTGAGCAGGGTGCCTCCAATGGCAGCAAGCCAGAAGGGCAGACCGAGACTCGTGTTGAGGGCGTAGGTGAAATACATCCCGAGGCCGAGCATCGCTCCGTACCCGAAGTTGACGAAGTTCGTCACGCCGAACTGGAGGCTCAGCCCGACGGCGCTCAGGGCCAGCACCGACGCGGTAACCAGCCCAAAGCCGAACGATAGAAAGAACAGAGTCAGGTTCCACCCCCGAGGTGTGCGACGGACCGAAAGAGCTGGCGCTCTCGATTGACGGGTGTGACCGTAATGTGGACCAGAGTGACTCGATATGTTCAGTGCATTAATAGCGCTTGTGTTTGATTAGGTCGTTTAGCTCATATTGCGCGCTGGTGTCAGGCAGTCACCTGTCGTGCCTGCTCGGTGCTGAAGAGCGTTGGGCGCGTGAGGCTGGCGGGTAGTATCTAAACTGGAGGTTCGTCGTCGTAGGCCGCGTTTGCGGTCGGGGGATGTTGTGGATGCGAGCGAGACACGCTTCGAAACTGGGTTTATCGACGAGGCTTGCGGTGCTTCAACTCTGCGTGTTCGCCGTCTCGGTGGCGATCGGGGCGAGTCTCGTGGTGTTTCGTAGCGGTGAGGGTAGTCGCGAACTTCGCCAACACCAGCTGTTTGAGGCTAGCTCTGTGGCGACGTCGAAGGTTTTCCGTAACGACATTGCCGCAGGCGACACCGCCGGATTGTCCGCGCTGCTGCAAGGAGTGCGTATAGGCGAGGCCGCGAAGCTCGTGGAGGTCACGGGAAGCGCACTCGTCGCAGCGGTGGAATCAGGAACGCCGAACATCAATGGGCTGGGTGCCCCTGACGTGATACGGGTTCCGGTGAAATCGACGCAGGGGGTTGTGATTGCAACGCTGACGATCGTCGGCCCAGGGTCAAATGGTCGCTCGGAGGTGTTACGGCTGACCATCGACGCAGCCGAAGCGGCGTTTCTTGCACTGATCATCGCCATATTTGGCACCCTTTCAGTCACCCGCTGGTTGCGTCGACGAACTTTTGGTTTGGAACTGGACGAGGTAACCGATCTCATCCAAGAACAGCAGGCGACCTTGTCGGGAATCCGCGAGGGGGTGGTCGGACTCGACCCTGACGACAAGGTCCGTTTCGCGAATGCCGAGGCTCAGCGACTTCTTCACCTCCCGAGGCGTCACCTTCACCGGCCGATCAGTGTGCTGGTGTCGGCGGGCAGGCTGTTGCAGGCCCTCTCTGGTGATATCGAAGGGAAAGACCTGCTCGTCGTGAGCGAGGATAGGGTGCTCGTCGTCAATCGAGTGCCGGTATCTTTGGAAGAGCGCGATCTTGGGCATGTGGTGACGCTGTTCGACCGGACCGAATCCGAGTCGCTTCTGCGAGAACTGGACGGAACGCTGAGCCTCACCGAAGCGTTGCGCGCCCAGGCGCACGACTTCTCGAACCGGATCCACACAGTGATCGGTCTTGTGGAGTTAGGCGAGTATTCAGAGGCTGTCCGCTTCGCCACCCAGCTTCAAGGCCACGACCGTGAGTTTGCCGATCGGGTCGGTTCAGGTGTCCGCGACCCGGTGCTAGGTGCTCTGCTGGTCGCCAAGAGTGCCCTCGGTCGCGAGCAAGGGGTCGAGCTTCGCATCGGGGAGTCCACCTTCGTCGAGGGGCGCGTCGTCGAGGCATTGGACTTGGTCACTGTGGTCGGCAACTTGATTGACAACGCAATCGACGCGGCTAAAGGCAGCAACGCCGCTTGGGTGGAGGTGAGCGTCGAGATGGACGACGCAGACCTGATCATAAGGGTTGCCGACTCGGGGCCCGGCGTCGCAGAGAGCGACCGAGACGCGATCTTCGTCGACGGTTTCACAACCAAGTCGTCTCGCACCGGGGCCCGCAGGGGTCTAGGTCTGGCGGTCCTACGCCAGCTGGTCTACAAGCGTTCAGGCCACGTCGAGGTGGGGACCGATCGCCGTTCGGGTGGAGCAGTGTTTACCGTCCGCCTGCCAGGGGCACTCGAGTTCGACTCGGAGATGTCCCCACAAGACGAAGCGCCGGTGCACGCCCGATGAGTCTTGCAGTGGTGGTCGCCGACGACGACTTTCGCGTTGCTTCGCTGCACAGGGCGTTTGTCGAGAAGCTCAGCGGTTTCGAGGTTGTCGGCGAGGCGTTTAGCGCCCAAGCGACCTTGGAGGCAGTCGCGAAGCTGCGACCTGACCTCCTTCTTCTCGACGTCTACCTTCCGGACCTGTCCGGCCTTGAGGTTCTGCGAAAGTTGCGCGAGCCGGGGATGCCGCACGTCGACGTGATCATGATCACGGCAGCTCAGGACCTGTCGAGTGTGCGAAGCGCGATGCAGGGTGGCACCTTGGACTACCTTGTCAAACCGTTCAGCTTTGCTCGACTCTCGGAGGTACTCGAGTCCTACAGGCTGATGCGGGCGAAGATGGCTGGGATGGGGCAGATCACCCAGACAGACATCGACGATCTGTACGCTGCCGTTAGATCCGCAGAAGTTCGCAAGCTCCCGAAAGGCCAAAGCCCTCAGACCTTGGGGGTCATAGTCGAAGCGCTTCGTGCTGCGGAGTCTGACCTCTCCTGCGAAGACGTTGCGCAGCGCACCGGTCTGAGCCGGGCGACGGCGCAGCGCTATCTCTCGCATCTGCAGCGGATCGGCCGTGTCGAGGTGGCCCTTCGCTACGGTGGGGGCCGGCCCGAGCACCGTTACCGCTGGCCGTGAGGGAGCGAATTGCGACTTTTCTGGCCCTTGACCAGCTTGGGGACGCCGGCGCTGGCACTCGAAGTGACCGATAGCCTTCTCGAACCCGCGGAGATCAGGCATCTTCTGAGGGCGCATGACGCGTCTCAGGCGAACTGAACCGCCTGCATCCCCATGGTCGAATAGACTGCGCAGCAGCCCTATCAGGAGTGCAAGTCCGTCGGGAGACGTCCACGGAGCGTGCGGGGCGCGCGCCGCCGAGCAAGAATCGTATGCAGTACCGTCCGAGCGAGGAGAGCCTAGTGAGCAGGGGGATGCGGTCGGGTCGAGGCCATTCCGAGTCGGGGGCAAGTTCGGCCGCCGGCCTGGTGCTCGTCGCCGTGCTGCTCATTGTGGGAGTTCTGGTCCTGAGCAGGTCCGGGACCGCAGCGCACGTGAGCACGACCGGGGCTACCAAGCCGAAGAAGTCTGCGGTGACCACTACGACCGCCCCGCAGGCGACCACGACGACGACCACGGTCCCACCGAGCCAAGTGAAGCTTCAGGTGCTCAACGGGGTGCTCGTCGGGCAGCTCGCTACACAGTGGTCGGCGAAGCTGAAGGCGGGCTACGGGTACATAACCGAGCTACCCGACAACGCGACGTCGAAGGTGACCGCGTCGACCATCTATATCCTCACGCCCGGCTACGCGGCCGAGGCCGACACCTTGGCTCAGGAGCTCGGACTCACGTCGGCGATCGTCAACACCAGCGTTCCGCCGCCTGCGAGCGCGCCGATCCCGGCTACGGAGCGCTCGACTGCGAACCTCGTCCTGGTGATCGGACCGAACCTCGTAGCAGGGGCTTGACCCGCTTCGGCTATGGCCGACCTCGAGGAGCGGACTGCCGCTGTAAGTGCGGACCCGTTGGAGATGTGGCTTATGGCCGCGCTCGCCGATCCCAGGAGGGCGGGCGTGTTCGTCGACTTCGACGGAACACTCTCTGATATCGTCGCAACACCCGACCAGGCGACGGCGGCGCCGGGCGCGACGGAGGTGTTGGCGTCGCTCTCTGAACGCCTCGGCCGGGTCGCAGTGGTGTCAGGTAGGCCGGTCTCCTACCTACTCGATCGCCTGGCGGGTTGTGCAGCGACAGAGCTGATCGGCCTCTACGGGATGCAGGTGGAGTCAGGCAGCGGGGCAGGCCGATACCGGACGGTGCCGGGTCCCGAGCTGGAGCGCTGGGCGGAGGCAGTGGAGGTTGCCGCCGGCGAAGCGGAGGACGCCGGTATCGCTTCGCTATCGGTGGAGCGCAAAAGTTTGAGCGTTGCCCTGCACTATCGAAGCAATCCAGCAGCCGCTCCCGCAGTCAAGGATCTCGCCGACGTCTTGGCGCGGCGCAACGGGCTGTCCGTCCACCCAGGTAAGATGTCGGTGGAGCTCGCGCCGGCGCTCGGAATCGACAAGGGGACTGTCGTGAGCGAAGGATCTTCCGGTTTGCGGGCGATCATGTTTGCCGGCGATGACGTCGGCGACCTACCTGCGTTCCGGGCAGCGGACCGACTTGGCGCGCAGGGGGTCGCCGCGCTGAAGGTGGTCGTCGGCAGAGTTGAGGTGCCTGAAGAGCTGCTGCGCGCAGCCGACGTGGTGCTGGACGGGCCGGCAGCTCTAGTGGACCTGCTCCGGCGGATAGCGACTTTGGTGGATGCGACCCCGTCGAGCGAAGGCTCAGAGTCCCTCGCCGGGACCGGACCCGGACCCGGGGTCGCCCGCTGAGCTGGACGCGGACCCGAACCCGCGCGCAGCTTTTAGCAGGTCGTCGAACCAGTCAAACGGTGAGCGCATCCCTGCTACGCGGCGAAGGCAGCCGGCGTCAACGCGTCGCCTCTCGGGGCTCGAATCCAGGGCCCTTCCGAGCGCTTCAGCTGTCTGCGATACGTCGAAGGGGTTGACGCCGAGCGCAAAGTCTCCAAGCTCCAGCCACGCCCCTGCCTGACGGCTGAGCACGAGGGCGCCTTCGCGCTCGTTGACCGACGGACCTTCCTTCGCGACAAGGTTCAGGCCGTCCCGGAGCGGGTTGACTAGCAGGACGTCATAGCTGCGAAGCGCAGCGATCGACCGGGGGTAGTTGTCTTCCGGGTGCAACAGGACCGGCGTCCATTCCGATGTCCCCCAGCGTGCGTTGATCAAAGCGGCGAGCGACAGCACCTCCTGGCTGTAAGCCTGATACTCGGCGAGGCCGACACGCGAGGGGTAGACGAGCGCGGCGAACACGACCTTGCCTCTCAGGTCCGGTCTGGTTTCGAGCAGTTCGTCATACGCCCAGAACCCGCGAAGGATGTTCTTCGAAAGCTCCATCCGGTCCACCCGAACGATCAGTTTCCGTCCTGCGACAGCCTCGTCGAGAGCTACGCGTTCCGCCTCGCACTCCTCGGAGGTCGCCACCTTTTTCAGGTCCCCGGCGTCGACCGCCGCAGGCGCAACGTAGGTGGCCGCCTGCCTGCCGAGCACCGTTTTGACGCAGTCGTCGAAAGCGGCCGCCCATCTCGGGGAGTGGAAGCCGACCGGCCCACCGTCTGCCAATCCCGCAAGGACCTCAGAGGCGACCTCATCGGGAAGTGACGACAACTCCCCGGGAGTGCACCACGGAGTATGGATGAACGAGGAAATCCGAAGGTCGGGGCGGCGCCGTGCCAGCATCGAAGGAGTGAGGGCAAGCTGGTAATCCTGAACAAGTACCGTCGCCCCGCAAGGTGCTGCCCGGTCGACCTCCGTCGCGAAAAGCTCGTTGACCTTCATGAATGAACTCCAGGCGCTCCACCAGTGCCGATCGAAGCGGGGCCGCCTCGGGGTGTCCCATAGCCCGTGAAGGCAGAACCAGAGCGTCTGGTTCGAGATGACGTCGTAGTAGGCGTGGTAACGCTCGGGGCTGACCGGCACCGGCCAGAACCTGACCAGCTCGTCGGCGAGCAGGGCTGCCTCAGGCGTTTGCTTGTCCGTTCCGCTCGTCGAAGCGGCCAACCAGAGAGCGCCGTGGCGGCGCGCTCCGGGGCCCAGCGTGTTCACGAGGCCGCCGGCCGCTCTTTTCGCCCGGAGTCCACCGTTCGACGGGTCCCGCTCGAAGCTCACGGGCCCCCGGTTGGAGACGACTATGAGCGCATTGGCGCCGCTGTCCATCGAAACGACGCTACCTTCCCGCGAGCGAAGCTCGTGACCGCTTGTTGCGGTCTGGCAGCCGGCCTGGATCCCGTAGCGGGCGCTAGCCCCGGCGGCGTCGGATCGGGCACCATAGGGGATGCCCCGCGTCGTGATCGCCCCGGACAAGTTCAGGGGGAGCGCGACAGCGCAGGAAGCCGCGATGGCTATAGCCGCGGCTGCCGTGGAGCTCGGCTGGGAGCCTGACCTTGCGCCGATGTCCGACGGGGGCGAGGGCTTCTGCTCGGTGATGGGCGGACGGCCGAGGGCCGTCACGGTGAAAGGGCCCCTCGGCCGCCAAGTGGAAGCCGCGTGGTACGAGCTCGACCAGGGTTCGACGGCTGCAGTCGAGATGGCGATGGTCGCCGGCCTCCACCTCGTCGGTGGGGCCGAAAGAAACGACCCTATGAGCGCTTCGACGGCCGGGGTCGGCGAGCTCATCGCCGCGGCTGTGGCGGAGGGAGCGCGCCGGGTACTTGTGGGCATGGGCGGCTCGGCGTCCACAGACGGCGGCTTGGGGGCAATCGAATCATTGGAGCCTCTGGGCCGGTTGGCAGGGGTCCGGATAGAGGTCGCGTGTGACGTAAGAACACATTTCGTCGACGCCGCCGCCGTGTTCGCCCCGCAGAAAGGGGCCAGCCCAGCACAGGTGCAGCTGCTCACCCGGCGTCTGGAGCGGCTAGTGCAGATCTACCTGGAGCGCTACGGCGTCGACGTGACGGCCCTCGACGGGGGAGGGGCCGCAGGCGGACTTGCGGGTGGTCTGGCGGCGATCGGTGCGGTGCTCTCCAGCGGTTTCGACATGGTCTCGGAGAGGATCGACCTGGCGAGCCGTATAGAGGCAGCCGACCTCGTCATCACCGGGGAGGGATACGTCGATCAGGCATCCTTCGACGGGAAGACCGTCGGCGGGGTGCTGGCCATGGCATCGGAGCTCGGCGTGCCGGCAGCCGTTATCGCAGGAGACGTCGAGGCGGGCTTGGATGTAGCTGCACGCATCTGCACCCGCTACGAACCGGACCGAGGTCGTGTCGCGCTTGCTCCGGTAGCGGTCCGCTCGCTGGTCGACGTCGTCGGCGAGGAGCGAGCTTTCGCCGACACCGCTCGGGCACTACAGGAGGTAGCGTCCACGGTGCTCGGAGGTGGAGTCAGCTTAGCGCAGACGCCGCCGAGCTGATAGCCCGCCACATCCGCTCGGGCGTGCACGGCATGTCGATGTGGGTTATACCGAGATGCGAGACGGCGTCGACGACCGCGTTGTGGATGGCCGGCGTGGAGCCGATAGTTCCCGACTCGCCGATGCCTTTGGCGCCGAGAGCGTTGCGGGGGCTGTCGGTTTGTGTGTTGGAGACCTCGAAGCTCGGCAGCTCCGAAGCGGCCGGCACGAGGTAGTCCATGAACGTAGCGGTCAGCGGGTTCCCGTCCTCGTCGTAGCGGACCCACTCGAAGAGAGCCTGCGCGGCCCCCTGGGCGATACCCCCGTGCTGCTGGCCGTTGACGAGCAGAGGGTTCAAGATCCGGCCGCAGTCGTCGACGGCTATGTGGCGACGCATGCGGACCCCGCCGGTTTCGGTGTCAAGCTCGACCACCGAGACGTGCGCGCCGAACGGGAACGTCGAGTTACCCCCGTCGAAGTCGCCTTCGTGTCGTAGCGGGCCGGGTTCGAGTCCCTCAGGGAGGCGGTTCGCGTCGTGTGACGCGGCGGCTACCTCCGCCCATGCGATGGCAAGGTTGGGGACGCCCGCGACATGTAGCCCGTCGGGGCCGGTCACGATGTCTTCGGGGCTCGCTTCGAGGAGGTGCGCTGCGATCTGGCGCCCGCGTCCGAGCACCTCGACCGAGGCGACCTGGACGGCGTTGCCGGCGGTTTGCAGGGAACGTGATCCCATGGTGCCCGCGCCGCGCGGCACAGCGGCCGTGTCGGAGTTGACGAGGCGTATTTTGTCCATAGGAATCCCGAGGACGTCGCTTGCGATCATCGCAAAGGCCGTGTGGTGACCCTGGCCGTGGACGCTTGTACCGACCTCCATCGACGCTGTCCCATCCTCGTGGACTTCGACAGCCCCGTACTCGACGTGCAGGCCTATCGGGGCGGTGACCTCGACGTAGGTGGACACGCCGATCCCGAGCTGGATGCGGTCCCCGGTGGCGCGTCGCAGCGCCTGCTCCTCGCGAAGCTCGCCGTAGCCGGCAGCCTGCAGGGCGGCGTCGAGGGACTTGGCGTACTCTCCGGAGTCGTAGGCTCCCCCGGTCGTGGTGGTGAGCGGGAAAGCAGCCGGGTCCAAGAAGTTGCGCCGACGGATCTCGGCCGGGTCGATGCCGAGCTTGACCGCCGCGACGTCGAGGACCCGCTCGATCAGCTGGGTCGCCTCGGGGCGTCCCGCCCCCCGGTACGCGCCGACGGGGGTCGTGTTGGTGACAGCGGTTGTCGCCTGGAAACGGACTTTCGGGATATCGTAGACGCCGACCACCATCATCTGGGTCAGCATCGGGAGGATGGCGCCGATTGCAGGGTAGGCGCCGGCGTTGGCTATCACGTTTGCGTCGAGGCCGACGATCTTGCCGTCGTTTGTCAGGCCGAGCTTGGCCGTCATGAGGTAGTCCCGCCCGTGGACCAGAGTGACCATGTCCTCGGAGCGGGTCTCGACCCATTTGACGGGTTGGCCGAGGCGCATCGCGGCCGCGGCGGCGACCAGGTACTCGACGTACATCGCTGCCTTCGGCCCGAAACCGCCACCCACCCACGGGCAAACGACACGTACGAGCGCCGGCTCGAGGCCGAGCACACCGGCGAACGCCGGGTGCACCGAGTGAGGCGCCTGGTGGGATATCCAGCAGGTGACACCGCCGTCGGGTTCGCCGGGGACGATCAGGCAGCCGGTGGGCTCCATCGGCGCGCCGGCGAGACGCTGGCTAACCATCTCCACTTCGGCTACAACTTCGGCTCCGACGAGAGGGTCCTCGTCGGCGCCGTGCGCCGTGGCGAAACACACGTTGCTTCCGGCTTCGGGGAACAGCACCGGCGCGTCCGGGGCGAGGCCGTCGACCGCTGAGACGATGGCGGGTAGGGGATCGATGTCGACGACGACCGCATTCGCGGCGTCCACCGCCTCGGAGCTCGTCGAGGCGACGACGGCAGCGACGATGTCACCGACGAAACGGACCCGGTCGCTCGCGAAGATCGGCCGGTTGAAGGTGTCGGGGAGCATCGGGAAGCCCTGGAACGAGGCGAGGCCGAGGCCGTCCCCGGCGGCGTGGTAGACGGCGAGCACGCCCGGCATGCCCCGTGCCTCCTCGACGTCGACGGAGCGCAGCGTGCCGTGGGCGACGGGGGAGCGGACGAAGGCCACATGGGCGGCTCCGGGCGCTGCGAGGTCGTCCACGTACTTACCGGCCCCCGTCAACAACGTCGGGTCCTCCAAACGGACCACGCGGTTACCCAGGATCGATCCACTCGGCATTGCTACGCCCTCCCTTGTTCGTACGTTGCCAACAGACTCTAGTCACGTCCGGGATCTATATCCTCAGTCCGTCCGGCCAGCTCGTCGTAGATCTCGGCGTAGGCGGCGGCGATCCGCTTGGGTGCGTAGCCCGCCGCGTTGCGAAGCCCGGCGTCGACAAGGTGACGCCGGTAGTTTTCGTCGTCGAGCACGGCCTGCAAACCGGCGCGAACAGACGCTGGGTCGACCGGATCGACGAGGCGCGCCGCTCCACCCGCGACGTCGCGATGCGGGTCCAGGTCAGAGGTGACGACCGCCAGGCCAGAAGCGTTCGCCTCCAGGATCGGCACGCCGAAACCTTCGGTGGTGGACACGAACGCCAGGACCTCCGCGGCCCGGTAGATCCCGGGCATCGCTTCGTCGGGGACTGACCCGAGCTCGCGGACCTCGACTCGTGCGTGGGCGAAAGCGCTGCGCTGCGCTGCGTCGAGAGTCCCGACGACCACGAGCTCGCAGTCGAGGCCTGAAAGGGCCTCGGCGAGCACGGGCAAGTTCTTGTTCGGGGCTGTCCCGACGGCTAACACGACCGGCCGGCTTGTCGTCCGATCCGGCCTCGCTGCTGGTGCCGGCCTCGCTGATGGTGCCGGCCTCGCCGCTGGCGCCAGTGGCGTCGGTGTGGCCGCTGGCTTCGGGGTGAAGCCGTCCCCGACGGGGTGGGGTATCAATCGGAGCTTCGAATGCTCGGCGACGCCGAGGTTGTCGAGCTCTTTGAGTGTCGCTCGGCTCGGGACGGTGACGACGGCCGCGTGGCGGATCGGGAAGCGCAACCACAGCGACGAGTAGAGGGTTCGTTTGAGCGGTGACGCCCTTCGGAGGAACTCGGTGTCGTGGACGGTCAGCACGGTCGAGGACGCCGGGCGTGCGAGCGCCGCGTAGGTTATATCTCCGAGGATGTGGACGACGGTCTGCGTGAGCCGCCGCGCCTCGAGCACCGTCGCTGCTCGGGGAAGGACGCCCTTGCTGTAATGCTCGGAGACTACCGCCGTGACATTGAAACGCTCCGGCAGCTCGCGCCGTATAAGGGCAAAAACCTTCTCGATGCTGTGCTGGCCGGACTGCGGACGCCGGGAGAACTGGACGACGTCGGTCCGGGGGGCCGCGAGGGCGGCGGGGTTGGGGGCGGCGTGTCTATCGGGCGGCGTCACGGGCCGCCTTCTTGTACAGGGCGTCGAGGCCTGCCGCCGTAGCCTCCCACGTGAAGCTCGCCGCCCGCTTCGTACCGGCGTCAATAAGCGCTTGCCTGAGCGGCCCGTCGGACACCGCCCTTCGAATGGCCCCGGCGAGCGCCGACGCGTCCAGCGGGTCGGCGAGCACTGCCGCATCGCCGGCGACCTCGCGCATCACGGCCACGTCGGAGCCGACGACGGGAACACCCGCCCGCATGGCTTCGAGAATAGGGAAACCGAAACCCTCATAGGTAGACGGGTACGCCATCGCCCGGGCGCCGCCCAAGAGGCTGGACCTGGCGTCGTCGCTGACGACCCCGAGGCGTAGCACCCGTGCCGCCACGTCTGTGCGAAGCGCTGCGATCGCGTCCGTCGTGAGCGCAGAGTGCCCGGTCCGGCGGCCCGCGAGCACGAGAAGGATCTCGGGAACTTCGAGCGCTACATGGCCGAAGGCTTCGACGAGTCGAGGCAGGTTTTTCCGAGGCTCGTCCGTGCCGATGAAAAGCACGTAGGGGCGGCCGCCGATCACGCGCTCGATGTGCGGGTCTGCTGGCGGGGAGGCACCGACTGGCGGTATGCCGAACGCAACGACAGCCACTCTGCCGGCATCGAGCAGCCCGGGGCCGAAGACGTCGTCTACTTCGCCTGCAACCTGGCGGGTGGTCACGTGGACGTGCGCGCCGCGCGCTACGGCTCGGCGCAGCATGCCGGGGAAGGTGGCCACCACCGGATCGGGCGAAGGTTGGTAGACGAAGCTCAAGTCGTTCACCGTCATCACAGTCGGACGCCGGCTCGGGGGAGTCACGTAGTTGGTGGTGTGGACGACGTCGACGTCGCCGAGCATTCTGTCGATCTTCGGGTGCTCGAAGCGGCTCCAGGCTTCGACAGCGAGTCTCGCCGGTAGCCGAACCCGTTTCAGAGAGGCCGGGACGTCGCAGAACGGCAAGCCGTTGCGCAAACCGAGGGCGTACGGCCTCAAGCGAGGACCGTCGTTCATGGCTTCGAGCGCAGACCACATCCCCGCCACGGAGAGGCCGATGCCCGTCCTGACGCTTAGAAGGGGGGTGAGGTCGATGGCGACCGACAGGCGGCTCATCGCTCGGTTCGCCTATCCGGCCTAGGCACTCAGACGGTTCGCGGGTAACTCCGACAGGGCGGGGAGCTCGACGAGCTCGACCGAAAGAGGGTCGGAGCCCGGCCTCATGAGAATGTCGGTGTGCGACAGGCCGAGCTCGAAGCGCTCGAAACCCCCGGAGCGGGCTAGGGCAAGCTGCAAGATGGCGAGCGCCTGAGGGCCGAGCTGCGAAAGCGGGCGGTTGCGGTGCACGCGGCTGCCGAGGTCGCACTGAACCAGGCTCGTGTTGCCGAACCTCTCGGTGACGTCTATCACCAAGCCGAGATCGACTGCGTACCCGCCGGCGAACGGGAGCGCTTCGAGGACTTCACGTCGACCGGCGCACTCACCCGACAAGGGTTGCGCGAGGTCGGCGAGATGGGGGAAGAGCACGGATATGAGCGGCCGCGCCATCAGCTCGGTAACCCGGCCGCCCTGCTCGGCGCCCCCTTCGACGGGCCGATCGTAGAAGCCTTTGGAAAAAACGACGTCGTCACGAGCCAGGAGCGGCCCGACCAACCCGAGGACGAACGCCGGGTCGAAGCCGACGACGTCGGCGTCGCAGAACACCACGATGTCGCCGGAAGTCTCGCGTACACCCTTCCACATTGCCTGTCCTTTGCCGGGACCCTCGAACTGCGCAAGCACCCGATTGGCAGCGACGACCGATGCGCCTGCTTTGGCTGCGACAGCTGCGGTGTCGTCGCTCGACCCGTCGTCGACGACGAGCAGCTCGTCGATCACAGCCGACTCGCGCATGAGGCGTGCGACGAGGCTGGAGACTATGTCGCCGACGGTCGCCGCTTCGTCGCGTGCCGGGATGCACACCGACACAGTGCGACCCCGCTTCAAGCGCTGCACCCGCTCGGCGGGAAACTCCGACGACACGTAGCTTCGGCGCACCGAAGACATCCTGCCACCGTTTCGCACCGCTCCACGAACCGGGTTCGCTGCGCTATACTTCACCCCAACATCATCCAGAGCGGCAGAGGGACGGGCCCTGTGAAGCCGCGGCAACCTTCCCACCTTGTGTGGGGTCGGTGCCAACGCCCGGTTCGATGACGCTGCGCCAGGAGGATAAAAGTGCCACACGTTGACGGTTTGCGATGCCGGGAATGTCACCGCGTCTACCCTGCGGCCGCGCTGCACGTATGTGAATGGTGCTTCGGACCGCTCGAAGTCGTCTACGACTACGAGGCGGTCGCCGCATCAGTCAGCCGCGAGAAGATCGCCGGTGGCCCGCTTTCGATCTGGCGTTACGCCGATCTGCTCCCCGCCGCGCCTGAGGGGGCGGTGAGCCTCGGCGCTGGTTTCACACCGCTCGTCCGGGCGGATCGCCTCGCAGCGGAGCTCGGCCTCTCCGAGCTTTGGATCAAGAACGACACGCTCAACCCGACCGGCTCCTTCAAGGACCGTGTCGTGTCGGTTGCGCTCACCAAGGCCCAGGAGCTCGGTTTCAAGGTGGCGGCCTGCGCGTCGACTGGAAACCTCGCCAACTCAGTCGCTGCGCACGCGGCGCACGCAGGGATGGAGTCCGTGGTGTTCATCCCGGCGGACCTCGAGCCGGCGAAAGTAGTGACGACGGCTGTGTTCGGTGGGCGGTTGATTGCCGTGGAGGGGAACTACGACGACGTGAACCGGCTTTGCGCCGAGCTCGCGGGAGAGCACCCGTCGTGGGCATTCGTCAACGTGAACGTGCGCACCTACTACGCAGAGGGCTCCAAGACCCTCGCCTTCGAGACAGCAGAGCAGCTCGGATGGGTCGCGCCGGACCACGTCGTGGTGCCCGTCGCCTCTGGAAGCCAGCTCACCAAAGTTGCGAAAGGCTTCAAGGAGCTCTGGACGGTCGGACTCCTAGACGAGGAACCCCACGTGCGAATCTCCGGAGCCCAAGCGGCGGGGTGCTCGCCGGTCGCGACCGCCTTCGCGGAGGGACGCAACGTCATCAAGCCGGTAAAGCCGCACACAGTCGCCAAGTCGCTCGCCATAGGAAACCCGGCGGACGGCCCGTACGCCATCGACGCCGTTCGCAGCTCGGGCGGAGGTTTCGGGTCCGTGAGCGACGACGAGATCGTCGCCGGCATCCGGCTACTCGCTAGGACTGAGGGAATATTCGCCGAGACCGCGGGAGGCGTTACGATCGCTTCGCTTGTGCAGCTCGTCAACGCCGGAGTCGTGAGACCAGACGAGCGCGTCGTCGCGTTCGTCACCGGTAACGGCCTGAAGACAGTCGACGCCGTCGCTGCGCACTGCAGACCTACAGCGACCATCGCCCCGACACTCGACGCATTCGCAGCGGCAGTAGAGATCCCCACGGAGGACTGAACATGGCAGTAACAATCCGGATACCCACACAGCTACGTCCCCTCGCGGGGGGAAACGCGACCGCTGTCGTCGACGCGGCCACCGTCGGCGCCGCCCTCGCGGACCTCGACGCCGCCCATCCCGGTTTCTCGGAGCGGATCTTCGACGAGGCGGGAAGTCTCCGCCGGTTCGTCAACGTGTTCGTTGACGACGAGGACATCAGGTTCCTGGACGGTCTGGATACCACGCTGCCCGGCAACGCCACGCTGTCGATCGTGCCTGCGGTGGCAGGCGGCTGAGCAGAAATCCGAAAATTTTTTTCCTCGGGAAGGCCACCTGCTGTTGCATTAGTCCGCCAGAGGCGGTTAACTGTTAGCACTCGACACATGAGAGTGCTAACAAGTACTAGACCCGGTTGACCCAACGGAGGGATCAAGACACCGATGCCCAAGCTTATTGCTTTTGACGAGACCGCCCGACGCGCCCTCGAGAGCGGGATGAACCAGCTCGCCGACGCCGTGCGAGTCACCCTAGGCCCCAAAGGCCGCAACGTCGTCCTGGAGAAGAAATGGGGCGCCCCCACGATCACCAATGACGGCGTCTCGATCGCCAAGGAGATCGACCTTGAGGACCCCTACGAGAAGATCGGCGCCGACCTCGTCAAGGAGGTCGCAAAGAAGACCGACGACGTAGCGGGCGACGGCACCACGACAGCGACCGTCCTGGCCTGGGCGCTCGTGCGCGAAGGCCTACGCAACGTCGCCGCCGGAGCGAACCCGATGTCGCTCAAGAAGGGCATCGAGGCTGCCGTAGAGGCCGCCACCTCGTCGCTGAAGGCGATCTCGCGCGAGACCGAGACCAGGGAGCAGATCTCCCAGGTGGCCTCGATCTCCGCCGCCGACACCGAGATCGGCGACCTCATCTCCGAAGCGATAAGCAAGGTCGGCAAAGACGGTGTCATCACCGTCGAGGAGTCGCAGACCTTCGGCATGGACCTCGAGCTGGTCGAGGGTATGCGCTTCGACAAGGGTTACATCGCCCCGTACTTCGCGACTGACACAGAGCGCATGGAAGCCGCCCTCGAGGATCCCTACATCCTGCTCGTCGGCTCGAAGATCTCCGCGGTGCGTGACCTGCTTCCGCTGCTCGAGAAGGTCATGCAGTCGGCACGACCGCTGGTCATCATCGCCGAGGACGTCGAAGGCGAGGCTCTGGCGACGCTGGTGGTCAACAAGATCCGTGGCACGTTTAAGAGTGTCGCCATCAAGGCTCCCGGCTTCGGCGAGCGGCGCAAGGCCATGCTTCAAGACATCGCTATCCTGACCGGCGGCCAGGTCGTCACCGAAGAGGTCGGTCTCAAGCTCGAGAACACGACCCTCGACCTTCTCGGCCGTGCCCGCAAAGTGGTTGTCACCAAAGACGAGACGACGATCGTCGAAGGTGCCGGCGACGAGGCCGACATCAAGGGACGGATCAGCCAGATCAAGACCGAGATCGAGAACACCGACTCCGACTACGACCGTGAGAAGCTCCAAGAGCGCCTCGCCAAGCTGTCCGGCGGTGTAGCGGTGATCAAGGTCGGCGCTGCCACCGAGGTGGAGCTCAAGGAGAAGAAGCACCGCATCGAGGATGCCGTTTCGACGACGAAGGCTGCCGTCGAGGAGGGCGTCGTGCCTGGCGGTGGAGTAGCGCTGCTGCGTTCGCAGGCCGCCATCTTGGACCGCGCGCAGAAGCTCGAAGGCGACGAGGCGACAGGCGCCCGTATCGTGGCCCGCGCCGTCGAGGAGCCGCTGAAGCAGATCGCCATCAACGCGGGCCTCGAGGGCGGGGTTGTCGTCGAGAAGGTCAAGGCTCTTACCAACCCTGCGGACGGCCTCAACGCGGCCACAGGAGAGTACGAGGACCTCTTCGCTGCCGGTGTGATCGACGCCGCGAAGGTGACCCGGTCGGCCCTGCAGAACGCAGCCTCTATTGCGGCGTTGTTCCTCACTACGGAGGCTGTCATCGTCGACAAGCCCGAGAAGGACGCCCCGGCGATGCCCGGCGGCGGGATGGACGACTTCTAGGCCTAACCGCCTCGAACAACTGAAGTAGAGTCCGAAGCCGGGCTTTGCATGACAACCCTTCTCCCCCTCCGGGGCGGTCTTGGGGGGCTCATGCGAAGCCCGGCTTCTTCGCGACCGCGTCTAGGAGAGTAGCTTGCCGTCCTCCGCGCTGGACGACCCCGCGCAAGGCCGCGGGATCGTGGCTCAGGAAATAACTGTGCGTGGAATTGCACGAACGATAAGCAAATTTACGCGCAGTCTTTTTCGGTACAGGGTCAGGAGGCGTGCTTTCCGCACCTTACAAGCCAATTACGGCCATATGGCGACGGAGAACCAACCCGCGAACCCCGGCAGAGGTCCCTAGATTGGGGGATGTGACCGAAACGCTTCAGCCGTCGGTGGGATGGGGAGTCCTGCACCTGTTCTGCAAGACCGGACTGTCCACGGACCCCTCCGCTGTCGTTACAGCGGTCAAGCAGACCGTCGAAGCCCAATCCGGCGGCGTGGCGCACCAGGTCGTCGCGTTCTCGGTCCTAGGCCACAAAGCCGACATTGGCTTCCTGGCTATCGGCCCCGACTGGGTTGTCCTACGGCGTTTCCAAACCGCAATCCAACACGCGGGACTAGTGGTCGCCGACTCGTATGTGTCGCTGACCGAGGTCTCCGAGTACGCGAAGGGAATGCCCGAGGAGCACCTTCGCAGCCGCCTCCAGCCGAAGTTGCCTCCCGAAGGCAAGCGCGCTATCTGCTTTTACCCCATGTCCAAGCGGCGCGGTGAAACGGACAACTGGTACCGCCTCGACTTCGAGGACCGCAAACGCCTGATGATAGAACACGGCGTCTCCGGCCGGCGCTTCGCGGGGCGGGTCCTGCAGCTGGTGACCGCCTCAGCGGGTATCGACGACTACGAATGGGGAGTCACTCTCTTCGGAGTACACCCCGACGACCTCAAAGAGACGGTCTACGCGATGCGCTTCGACGAGGCATCTGCCCTATACGCCGACTTCGGTCCCTTCTACGCCGGGATCGTCGGACCTATCGACGAGGTACTCGCCGAAATCGGCCTCACCTGAAGCCCATACGTGCGGGCGCCAGGCGCCGGCTAGACGCTAGAGCGGGCCGTTCGCGTGCTTGCGAGACGCCAGGCGCTCCCGCTTGGTCGACAGCAACTCGAACGCTGCCGACACGGCTTTGCGCGTGTCCGCCGGATCGATGACATCGTCGACGAAGCCCCGCTCTGCCGCCACATAAGGGTTGAGATAGGACGCCTCGTAGTCGACCGCAAGGCGAGCCTGCTTGTCGGCGTCCTCCCGGCGGTGCAGTATCTGCACAGCCCCCGCCGCTCCCATCACTGCCACCTGAGCGGAGGGCCAGGCGAGGCAAAGGTCGTTGCCCATCCCCTTCGAGTCCATCACGATGTAAGCCCCGCCGAACGCCTTGCGGATGATGAGACACACGCGGGGGACCGTCGCCTCGGCGTAGGAGAACACGAGCTGGGCCCCGTGGCGGATCATGCCACGCCATTCGAGATCCTTGCCGGGCATGAACCCGGGCGTGTCGACCAGGGTGAGAAGCGGAAGGTTGAACGAGTCGCAGAATGCCACGAAGCTCGCACCCTTCTGCGATGCGGCGATGTCGAGGGTGCCCGCCATCGACTGGGGTTGGTTCGCGACGACACCGACTGGGCGGCCGTCGATGCGGCACAGGGCGGTGACCAGCTGCGGCGCCCACGCCGAGCGAAGCTCGAGCAGTTCCCCGTCGTCGGCGAGTGCCTCTATGACCCGGCGGACATCGTAGGAGCCGGTCGGGCTCGCTGGAAGGAGGTCGCGCAGTTGTGGCGTGTCCCTGTCGGCCGGGTCGAAGTTGACGCTTCTCGGCGGCGGCTCGTCCGAATGGTCGGGCAGGTAATCGAGGACAGCCGCCACTGCGTCCAAGGCGCTCTCGCTGTCGGCGGCGAGGAGGGAGGCCACCCCGGACTGGCGTGCGTGGACTCCTTGGCCGCCAAGTTGCGCGGACGTAACCTGCTGGCCGGTCAGCTGAGCGACCGCCGCTGGACCCGAAACGTAGGCAACCGCGTCGGCTGTCATGACGACGACGTCGGCGAGGCCGAGCAGCAGTGCTGGACCCGACAGCGCAAGCCCGTACGCGACCACCACGACAGGCACTACGCCCGAGCAGGACGACATCGCCTTCGCAGCGCGTCCCCAGCCGTCGAGGGACGCGACTCCCTCGAACACGTCAGCTCCGGACGAGGCGATCATCACCACGAGCGGCAGGCGCTGCTGGAGGGCCATGGTCGCGGCAGCGGCCACCGTCTCGCTGTCGGAGTTGGACAGGGCGCCTCTTCGAACATCGGAGTCCACCCGCACCGAGATGACTCTGCGGCCGGAAGCCTCGAGCACCGAGAGCCCGCTGCGGGTGCCCCCAGGAACGCCCGCCCGTAGGGGCAGCAGCGTGCCCCCGGTTGCGGTGTCTAGAGCCACGACGGTTGAGACTCCGGGTCCGTGCCCGGCGTTACGCTGCCTGCCGGCGCCGACCTCGCCGCCACCGAACCGACTGCAGGTGCGGCTCCTGAGGACAGAAGATCCACCCACGGGTCCAGTCGGAAGCCACCGCCGTCGATCTCGAGCCAGCCTCCCGAGAGGTTCCCGACCGGCCGGCGCTCTAAGCCGGCTTGGCGTATCAGCGATCGGATGATCCCGCCGTGGGTCACGACGAGCGCTTGCGAGCTCGATACGCCCGCCGCCAGCGCGTCCACCCGCCGCAGCGCTTCGCGCGCCCGTTCGTCGAAGCGTTCGAGAGGTTCCCCGCCGGGCGGCGTGTCGGATTCGTCGGAGGTGAACGCGGCGTACTCGGCGGGCCAGCCTTCGCGAATCTCTGTTGTCGTCATTGCGCTCCACTCGCCAATGTCCCGCTCGCGAAGGAAGGGCTCCACGGCGGTCTCTAAGTGCCAATCCCAGGCGCCGGCCAGCAGCTTTCCACTTTCTCGCGCCCGGCGGAGGTCCGACGTGATCACCAGGTCGAAGCCCTCACCTCGCAGCAGGGCGCCAGCCTCGCGGCACTGCAACCTGCCGAGGTCCGACAGCGGTGGGTCGGCGTGGCCTTGCCATCGGCCCTCCGAGTTCCAGATCGTCTGGGCATGACGCAGGAAGAGGAGGCGTGCCACCCGAAAAGGCTACCTTCGCTCGCTTGGCGACATGGCTAGCTTTGGGGTTGTGAACCATGAACCCGCTGCGGAGGTAACCCTCCTGCTGTTCGCGGCAGCCCGCCAGCAAGCGGGGACTTCTCGGGCCACCGTGGAAGGGCGGACCGTGGCAGACGTGCTTGACGTCGCTCGCGGCCGTTTCGGGGCAGACTTCGTAGCGGTACTTGAAGGCTCACGGATCTGGGTCAACGGCGAGCCTGCCACCGCGGAGACACCGTTGTCTGAAGGCGACGAAGTCGCCGTGCTGCCTCCCGTCTCGGGGGGGTGAGCTGACGGGGGTGAACTGGCGGGCGGTCAGGCGAGCAGGTGGTGAACTGATCAGCTTGTCGAACTCCTTTTCGACGTGCCGGGGCAGTCGCACATTGAAAGTCGATCGCAGTCGGGTAGCCTTGCATCTTGAGATGGCTGAGCTAACGGAAGTCACCGACCCCCGATTCCTCGATGGGATCGAGCTGTGGACCATAGACGAGGTTCGAGCGACCCGAGATGATCTCGCGGCGCTCGAAACCGGCCTGTCGTACCTTCGCCGGGTGGTGCAAGCTCGACTCGACATCGTCTTCGCCGAGCGCAGCCAGCGAGAATCCGGCGAGTCCGCCGGCACAGCGGGGCTGGTCGAGAAGCTCCCCGAGATTCTCGGCTCCAACCTGCGTAGCTCGGGAACCGGAAGGCTCAATACGTCTTTCATCCCGACTCGTGTACCGGAGGACCTGGACCGTCGCTTGGAGGCAATCCTTCCGGCGTCGAGGGTCGGAGTCCTGTCGGATCTGAGCACCGACGAGCTCTCAGACGCAGCCCAGTCTCTCGCCGATTTGGAGCTTCTCGTGTCCTCGGAGCGGCGTCAGGTTTTCGATGTGATCGACCGGCTGCAGGACGAGATCGTCCGGCGCTACAAGACTGGCGAGGCTACGGTCGAAACTCTCCTCGCGTGAGCTGTAGCGGCGTGCGGAGTCGGGGACAGACTTTCGGCCCGGCGGAGCAGGGTTAGTGAAAGAGGATTCGGATCCCTGGGCGGAGCTCGGCGAGTTCATCCGTGAGCAACGCGCCGTCGCGAGGCTGTCCATCAGGAGCCTGTCCGACCTTGCCGGCGTCTCCAATCCGTACCTGAGTCAAATCGAGAGAGGGCTCCGCAAGCCTTCGGCGGAGATACTCCAGCAGATAGCGAAGGCTTTGCGTATCTCCGCCGAGACACTGTACGTGCGGGCAGGGATCCTCGACCCGCCGGACGTCAGCGGCAGTCTCGGCAAGGCGATCCTCGCCGCTAGCGGATTGAGCGAGGAGCAGAAGCAGACCCTGCTGCGGGTGTACACGTCGTTTCTCCGTGAGAACACCCGTCGAGACGACGACAGCCAAGGATGAGCACCTTGTCTCGTGAGCCGTTCACCGTCGGGACGGGCCGGGAAGCTGGGGGCGGCAGGCTGGCCATCTTGTCGATGCACACCTCGCCGCTAGCTCAAGCCGGCGCCGGTGACGGCGGCGGGATGAACGTCTACGTGCGTGAGCTGGCGTCCTCACTGGCCCGGACGGGAGTCGAGTGCGAGGTCTTCACGAGGGCTGAGAGCCCGGATCAGCCCGCTGCGGTGTCGGTCGAACCGGGTTTCACGTTGCACAATGTGGCGGCGGGCCCGCGCGCTCCTGTCGCTAAGGAGGCGCTCGTAGACCACGTCGACGAGTGGACCCGGGCGGTGGGCTCCGAGCTTCGCGCCATGGAAGCCAACGACACGCCCGTCTCGGCGATACACACGAACTACTGGCTTTCCGGCTTGGCAGGCCACAC
>JAKBBS010000166.1 GCA_021808425.1 Actinomycetes bacterium | reverse complement strand
GCAGATCGGGCTGCGCCACGAGAGCCTTGCAGAAGCCCGCCGCGATGTCTTTTGACCAGAAGTACTGGTCCTCGATGTAAATCAGGCGTCGGGCCCTGTCGAGCACCTTTCCGATGGCGCGCGCAACGCTTCGCTCACCGTCGGGGGCGAACGGGTACCGGGGCCGTCGGGCAGGGTAGGTCCGCAGGATCTGCACCGCGTGGGCTCCTCTGACCTCGGGGTCCGGAAGCTGGTCGGGCAATGACCGTCCCCGCGCGTCGGAGAGGCTGAGCCGGTCACGGACGAGCCTCACCGGGTTGAGCGACAGGGGAGTGCGGTCCTGCCAGCGCTCCCGGAACACGGTTTCGATGTCGCCGACTGCCGGTCCTTGGATCTTGAGTTGGATGTCGTGCCACGGCGGGCTAGACCCGTAGACGGCGGCCATCGGCTGGCTCTGGGGGTCACCTCCGTGCGCGGCGTCATCCCTGCGGCTGTGGCACAAGTCGATACCCCCCACGAACGCGACGTCGAGTGCGGGCCGGCCCGGATGGCGCGCGACGACGAACTTTTGGTGGTGGGAGCCGCCTGGGCGGACCCGCTGGTCGAGCACGCAGCGACCGCCGGCCGCGTTGATCTCCTCGCCCAAGTGGCGGTTCTCGCTGGCGGAGAACTGAAGCTTGTCGAGGTGGGAACGCCAGATCAGGCCGCGGACGGCCACTCCGCGCCGAGCAGCGTTACACAGCAGGGATTCGACCTGTGTTCCCTCGGAGTCGAGACGCTCGTCGGGGTCACCCCGCCAGTCGGCGAAGCAGAGAATGTCGCCGTCACCCATGGCTTTGACTACGGCGACTAGGGCGGAAAAATAGTCCGATCCGTGCACCAGCGGGGTTACTTCGTTACCTGCCGTCCATGCTTGGGCGTCGGGGTGGCGTCGGTCAATAAGGGTCGATGGGTTCCCCCGCTCTTCGGCGGTGAGGAACCATTCTGTGGAAAGCATGGAACGTGTGTAGCGCACCCGGCGCCCCCCTGTCGACCGGATTGGGCCGCGAGACGTAGTTGACTGCCATGCCTGGCGAGTTCTAGAGGTTCTTGAGGCTCTGCGACAGCGGAGCGCCCGAGTGCTCGGTCAGCGGGTGCAGTGACCGGAGAAGCTGGCGACGCGACGTTATTCGAAGCTCGGCGTACACGTGGCTGAGGTGGTGCTCCACGGTACGAGAGGACATCATGAGTTGGCGGCCGATCTCCACATTCGTCTTGCCTTGTGCGGCAAGGTCGGCTACCCGTCGCTCGACGGGGGTGAGCGATCCTTCGATTGCCGGCCGGTTGCGACGTCGTCCGCCAGCTATGCGAAGCTCGAGGTTGGCGCGTTCCTCGAGGCGCTTGGCGTTGCAGGAAGCGGCCAGCCGTACGGCATCGGCGAGAACCGAACGTGCCGCAGTCGGGGAGATGTGGCGGCGGAGGAAACCGCCGTAGGCGAGGAGGGTTTCGATCTCCTCCAGCGGCATGGCCAAGTCCTTGTGCCATCGCATGGCGTCCGAGAAGTGCGAGGCGGCGGCATCGGGTTCACCTGCGAGTTCGGCTAGCTGTGCTCGTCCTCGGGATGCTACAGCCATCGGAAAACGGGTCCCTAGAGCATTGCCAGCGTTGCACAGGCTTTGTATGACGCGTTCGGCGTCGCCGTGCCGGCCGGCTGCGATATAGGCGGCGATCGCGACGGGATGCCAAATGGCCATGCTCGGCTCGTAAGCGGAGACCTTGTCGGCGAGAGACTCGGCATGGGTCATCAATGTGCAGGCGGTCTCAGGGTCGTCCCGGTCGAGGGCCAAGACGGCGCGGACGCGCCAAAGCCAAAAGCGCAGAGTAGGCAGCGACTCACCTTCGACTCCGACGACCTGCTCGACTTGTTGGCAGTAACGCCCCGCGTGGGCGGATGCGCCCATCTCCAGGTTGACATGGGCGAGGCCGACCCACGTCCAGACTCCCCCTGCAGGGGCGAACGCTACAACTTCCTCAGCGCGAAGCAAAGTGTCCCGGGCTTCGGTGAGGCGGCCTACCCGGCTCAGCGTGTCCGCATGGACAACGTCATATATCGATCGGGCCATCGGTGTCATCGCCTCGCGCGACCCGTCGACGGCTAGGTGGTAGTCGGCTATCGCGTCGTCGAAGCGTTCCAGGAACTTGTGCGCTTGCAGCTGCTGGAGCAGCGGTCCCCACTCGGTTGCTCCCTGCAAGCCCCGCAAACCCGAGATTGGCGAAAGGCGGGCGAGTGCCTCGGTGATCTCGCGAGCCCCGTCGATCTGCGCCTGCATCAGTCGAGCCATTCCGAGCGCTGCCTTGGCCCACGAGGCGAGCTGTCCGTCGCAATCGTCTGGGAGTTGCGATAGGGCTTGCTCTGCGAAGTGGAAAGCCCGGGCCGGCCCGGACATGTACAAGGCCACTAGCGAGGCCTCCAAGAGCGCCTCGGCGGCTAAAACGGGTTGTTCTGGCCGCGCCAACTCCGCCGCACTTTCGAAGGCTTCCTCAGCTTGGCGCGCCTCGCCCAGTCGGAGCTCCGCCCGTGCGAGACTCCGGTAAGCCAGCGCCTTGGTGGCCTTTTGTGCTCTTGGACTACCCAACGCCTCGCGGCACAGATCGGCGGCCTCGGCGGGCTCTCCTGCGGCACATAATCCGTCCGCCAAGCGCACTGCCAATTCGGGAGAGGGGCGAGTTTCGCTCAGGCGTCGCGCCCCGCGTAACCAGCGTGCGCCCGCAGCATCGATCTCTGTGAGCGCCTCGGAGCGTTCCAGTAGTAGCGCCAGCCCGTCAGAAACGGTGCCCTCGTCCATAGTGTGTAACCCCGTTCGCTCCTTATCCAGGGGGATCACCCCCGATGTTGCAAGCGGCCTTGTGGCACACGGTACCAACATGGCGGGACGATGTCCCGCTAGTAACTGAGCATATGGAGCGAATCCACGTGGCGACGTACGTGAAGCCGCGTGGGTAATGACGCTTCGACCGCTGAGTTAGCAGAGGGAGGGTCGTCAGTGCTCCGAGTTGGCCGGCTGGCGAGTCGACAAGATGCACCACACTGTCTTGGTCGAACCGTCGACGGATGTGCCCCAATCGTCGGCCATATTGTCGACGATCAGCAGGCCCCGACCGTTGGGCTGATCCGGCTTCGGGCGCTTCAACGTCGGCTGACCCGACCCTGTGTCGCTCACTTCGATGCGGATAGTGGAGTCTTTGACGTCGATGGCAAGTGTGAAGTTGGTGGTGGCATGCTTGACAGCGTTGCTTGCGAGCTCGCTGACCAGAAGTTCGGCGAGTTCACTCCGTTCGTCGGCAACGCCGCTCTCGGCCAACACTTCCCGAGCGAAGTGACGGGCGGAGCGGACGCTGTCGGGGTGGCTCAGATACATTTCGATATCAGTCATTTTCCACAATCAGAACGTTCTCTAACCCGGATGCACTCAAGACGGCCCGGATGACCGAGGAAGGACGGTGCAGACGCACTACTGCACCGTTGGCAACAGTACGCAAAAGCACTGCGAGGGTTGCACTGTCCATGAAGCTCACGCCACCCATATCCAAGGCGAAAAGCGCTTCGGGGCGCTTAGCGACGAGCGGATCCAATGCGTCTTCGAGAGTTTGAACGTTTCCGATATCGAACTCTCCGCACAAAGTGAGCTCCCAACCGTCAGGCCGCTCTCGGACTGTCACGCTCGTTTCGGGTTCTGCGGTTTTGCTCATAGATGCGTTCGAATAGCCAGTACGGCTATATCGTCGCCCGCCTGGAGGGGCACGAGTTCGTGGAGGAGATGATCAAGCAGTCTATCCAACGGAAGGTCCACTGACGCAGCTTTGCACAGCCGGTCAACGCCGAGTGTAATCGGCTCGCCTCGGCGTTCGACGAGCCCGTCGGTGTAGGCAAGGAGAGTGCCCCCGGATGGAATCTTGGCGGTCGTGAGGCGATAACCGCCGCCGACGCCAATAGGGGGTCCGACATTGCTGTCGAGCGCACGGCAAGTGCCATTTGCTATCACGAGCGGCTCGGGATGGCCGGCGTTTGCGAACGTCACCTCTCCGTTGAGCGGGTCCATCCATCCACACAGGGCGGTAGCAAACTGCCCGTCGGCGGAAACGTCCAGCAGCCTGCCAATTTTACCCAGGATTTCGTCGGGGCTGTCCCCGTCGATCATGTAAGCGCCAATGGACGTTCGCAGGCGGCCCATCAACGTGGCGGCTCGCAAACCGTGGCCGGCCACGTCGCCGACGGAGAAGTAGAGCTTCCCGTCGACGTCGACTGCGTCATACCAATCACCGCCGACGCTGATCCCGGCGGTCGCAGGCTGGTAGCGTGCGTCCATCTCGACGTTTGCGATCTCGGGAAGACGGACAGGTAACAGTGATCGTTGCAGGGTTGCAGAGATCTGCCGGCTCTGTTCCGCCTCGCGTTCGGCGCGCCGACGCCGGCGCGCGAGGACGTCGACAAGTGCCGCAATCAGCACCGAGATCAGCGCCCCGCCTACGGTGATGATAGTGGTTTGGTTTGCTGCGAAGCCTCCGGTAAGGGATCCTTTCGCTGCGATGGCCAAGCTCAGGGTTGCCGCCCCGAACGGGATGGTCTCGACTGCGTGAACTCCTCGAAGCGGCAGATCTTCGGCATTCGTCTCGATCAATGCTTGCGAACTCGGAGAGGAACCGAAATAGATGGCGACCACTAGGTCTTGGACAGCCGGGTTGGTCGGATCGGTCGCGACTTTTCGATCGGTCGGCAAAGTCTGTTCGGCGTAGACGGCGTAGGTGCCGGCTGGTCCGCTTGCAACCGCCGCATATCCGATCCTTTGGTAGTCGGCTCCGATCAGGTGCACCACTCCGAGGGTGTTCGATTTGCGGGCTTCGGCGATCGCTGTCATCGCGACCGGATCAGGCGGTGGTTGCTCCAAGCTGGCACCGACCGCAGCCACGGTCTGTGCACCAGCACCGAGTTTTAGTAGCTCGGCTCCCACGAACGACCCGGCGCCACCGATCGACGGACTCATGCTCTTGGCGAACGTTGCACCCCCGTTTTGAGCTGCGATCACTGCGGGAGTCTGAAGCTTTTGCTGGAGGTCTGCGGCAGACGCCTGGATCACCGAAGCCGCCAGGCTCGTCTGCAAGTTTGTGAGGGTCTGCTCGGAATGCCGGTAACTGTTGGCGCTCGCTGAAGCGAATATCGAGGTTACGACGACGCCGACCACGAGGACCCCGAAGGCTGGAGCATGAACAGCCAACCGCCGACGGCGGAAACCGGCACGCTGGCTTGGGGTATCAGTCGAAATTTGGCTCACCGTTCGCAGGGCTTCTAGACCGCCGGCTCAGCGCCGGCGAAGAGACGAATCCTCCCGGACTCGCCACGCTGCGACCCTAGCGCGTTCGCCGCCCTAGCCTTGGGACCGAGCAGTGTCGTCGTAGGCGGTCTCCCGGTCGGGTACGCGAGATTCGACATTGTTCCCTCCCGAGAACTGCGATGCGAGGCCGGATGCTCGGGCGATCCGGCGGCGTAGCCCGACTCTGAAGGCTTCTACCGATCCGACGACGCTCAAGGTGGAACGCGCTCGGGTAACCGCCGTGTAGAGCAGCTCCCGGGTGAGCATGCGCGACGACGAAGGAGGAAGGATGAGAGTCACCGCGTCGAACTCGGATCCTTGGCTTTTGTGTACCGTCATCGCGTAAGCCGTCTCGACGCTGGGAAGTCTGTACGGTCTGACAAGCCTCGTCGAATACGCCCCTGAATCGAAAGCGACTGCTATCCCGCCTTCAGGGGAAACGACAGCCACTCCGGTGTCGCCGTTGTACAAGCCCAAGCTGTAGTCATTGACGGTGACTATTGCAGGTCTTCCTACATACCAGGCCTCTCCGTCCTCCGCAAGCGGCCGGCTGGCGAAAAGCCAACGTCGAATCTGCTCGTTCCACGTCGATGCGCCTTCGGGCCCTTGGCGATGGGCGCAAAGTACCCGATGCGCGGACAGGGCTTTGAGCGCTGCAGGCGCGTCGCCGTCGAGTGCCGGCGACAGTATAGAGAACGCAGCGTCGGTCAATGTCGTTGACAGAACTGACATTGCGGAAGAGTCGATCCACGATAAGGTCGGATCCCCGCACGAAAGTGCTGACAGTGCGGCGTCATCGTCGCCGTCCCTGATCGCGGCAGCGAGAGAAGCGAGAGCTCCGCTGGAGCGGTGATTGGTCCGCAGGATCGAGACGTTGCGAGCGAGCGGCGCGCGCCCCGGGGACACGTCAGTGGGTCCCGATCGCCCTAGACGCACGACGTCGGCGAGCACGGCACCCGCCTCGACTGACACAAGCTGTTCCGGATCGCCTACCAGCACCAGCCGGGCATCCGGACGGACAGCTTCGAGCAGCCGGGCCATCAAAGTCAGTGAGATCATCGAGGCCTCGTCGACGACTATCACGTCGTGGGGGAGGCGCATACCCCGATGGTGGCGGAATCGCCCCGAGCCTGCACGGGTCCCTAGGAGCCGATGAATCGTCGACCCTCGCAGCGACTCGAGCTGTGATGCGACGGACGTCGAGATAGCGCCGCTCGAGGCCATGGCCGCCGCCGAGGACCGGACCGCTTGTTCGAGACGCGCAGCCGCCTTCCCGGTGGGGGCGGCGAGACCCACCATTGGTGAGCGGCCGCCGGTTGTGGCCGCCTGCTCGAAGAGAAGCGCCAGGAGCCATCCGACTGTGGTGGTCTTCCCTGTGCCTGGACCGCCTACTATCACGCTCAAGTACCGTCGCGCCGACGCGGTCACTGCCCGTAGCTGGTCTGTGTCGGTGATGGCCGCGGAAAGCGTTGACCCGCTGGGGGGCGACGTACGGGCGCACCGCTGCAAGAGGTCCGTCCCTACCGCCTGCTCCTCTCGCCAGTAGCGGTCGAGGTACAAGGCGGTTTCCACGAGACGCAGCGGCCTGGCCGACTCCGCGGCGTCGTCCGTGGGGTCCTGGTCCTCGTGGGGGCCGCGGTCATCGGAGGTGCGCG